>JAYKJC010000542.1:0-13542 GCA_035285885.1 Leptolyngbyaceae cyanobacterium
GACAACCACGGGCGTTCATCGGCTCTACGAAATGATGAAGAAGGGTGAGCTGAAAGTCCCCGCCATCAACGTCAACGATTCTGTCACCAAGGCGAAGAACGACAACAAGTATGGATGCCGTCACAGCCTAAACGACGCCATCAAGCGCGCGACCGACCACCTCATGGCGGGTAAAAAAGCATTGGTCATCGGGTACGGAGACGTGGGCAAAGGGTCTGCCGCTTCTCTCCGCCAAGAAGGCATGATTGTCAAGGTCGCTGAAGTTGACCCCATTTGCGCAATGCAGGCGTGCATGGACGGGTTTGAAGTCGTGTCTCCTTACATCAACGGCATCAACGATGGCACACCCGACTCTCTAAACACAGACCTTCTGGCGAACACAGACCTTCTGGTCACTGCCACAGGCAACTTTAATGTCTGCGACTCCAACATGCTGAAGGCGCTCAAGGCCGGAGCGGTCGTGTGCAACATTGGCCACTTCGACAACGAAATCGACACCGCCTTCATGCGTCGCACCTGGCGCTGGGCAGAAGTCAAGCCGCAAGTGCATCAGGTCTATCGCAGCGATGACCCGAAAGATTTCTTGCTGCTGCTGGCCGAAGGTCGCTTGGTCAACCTGGGCAACGCAACCGGACACCCCTCTCGAATCATGGATGGGTCGTTTGCTAACCAGGTGCTTGCACAAATGTTCTTGTATGAGAAAAAGTTTGCCGATAAATCACCCGAAGAAAAGGCCGCAGCCATCACCGTTGAGGTACTTCCCAAGCATCTTGACGAAGAAGTTGCCCGCTATATGGTTGAAGGCTTTGGCGGTGTGATTACTCAACTCACTCAATCGCAAGCCGACTACATTCATGTACCTGTCGAAGGTCCCTTTAAGCCCGACAGCTACAAGTACTAAGACGCGGACGGTACTACTATACGTCTTGTACTCGTCATCGCAACCTTTGCTTGAATGAAAATTCTTGAACAAAAAACTTAGGGGTTTGGGCTTAGCCCATGCCCTTTTTTTGTAACCGTCCCAGAGACTACGCTGGCTGAGCGAAGTCGTTCGTTCTTACGTCTCCCAAGGGGAGAAAGCCAAAACCCAGCCAAACCGTCCCCTGCGACTCCGCTCAGGGGACGGTTACTTTTTTTGGTGTTGCTGAATTTGAGGATGAATCAAAAAATTGCGGTCTATCGAGTGGTGTGCAAACGGCTTAAGCACAGGCAAGGGGCTTAAGCCCCTTGTTCACGGGTTGATTTTGTACGTGATCTGTTAGTAAACCGCTATAAATCACGGTCTATAAAACGACCGACTGTAGGAGCGTACAGCCATACGCCCCTACAAAAATTATTCCTCAACTCAACAACGCCGAATCAAGAATCGTAGGCGTGTGTTTTACGACGGGTACTCATTTCTTGCTACAAGATGATCGACCTGGGGTTTCGGGCATTCTGTTAGATAGTGCTCTATAATTCCTGACGCCAGAGAATATTGAGGAGAATCTCTCTAAACACTTCAGACTCGCTTATTGAGGAGTTTTCTAAAATGAAGTTATTTTGTGTTGAACACAGTTGTGTTAGACACGGTTGTTTAGCACGGTGATAAACCGTCAAGGTCAGGTGCATGAGCGTTTCTGGGCTCTTTCGTGTTTTTTTGAACGCATTGGAGCCAATGGCTTGCCCATCTCATCCTCTTTGAACAACCTCTCACGTCGATCATGCAGTCCCTTTTTGGATATCTTCGTCAAGTTCCAACGCTTTCACCTCACGTGAACGTGGCGATCGCCCTTGCCCATCTGCGTGATCAACCGTCGTGTGAGTCCCCATCATCCGCTGACAGGGATGCCAAAGAACTGGAGAACGCGCCCATCGACTGTGTAGTTGTGATGGAGCAGGAGAAAATTGTTGGCGTGCTGACAGAACGTGACCTTGTGCAAGTCATGATTCAGCCCTGTTCGTCCTACGAGACGCTCCGTGTAGGCGATGTTATGAGCACCGCTGTCGTCACCCTTCGTCAGTCTGAACTCACCAGTGTGGAAGCGGCGATCGCCCTACTCCGTCAGCATCACAGCCGCTGCTTACTCGTTGTCGATGAGGGCGATCGCCTCGTGGGCGTCATCACGCTCGACAGTCTGCTAGATGCAGCCTACGACTCGCTCAACAGAGCCAGACAGCTTGAAGCTGAGAATCAACAGCTCCGAACCCAGCTGACAGAAGGTGGGGTCATCGACCGGATCATCATCGACAATATTCCCGATCTCCTCATTCAAATGGATCGCGAGGGAAACCAAAAACGGATGTTTTTCGGCAGGGCCATTGAGGTCAAGTACCCCCGTGGATTAACCACCACATCTAATGTTCGAGACATCTTGCCTCCCGACCTCGTCAACCAACGGCTCTACTATGCCAATCGAGCGCTAGAAACAGGTGCGGTTCAAATCTATGAGCACGTCTTTGAATATGACGGACATCGATACAACGAAGAAATTCGCATTGCGCCCCTCACTGCGGATGATGTTTTAGTCATCATCCGGGACATTAACGCTCAAAAAGAAGCCGAAGCTCAGCTTCAGAAATTAATTGCGGGTACAGCCGCCCAGACAGGCACAGATTTCTTTCCCGTACTCGTCAGCCGGATGGCTCAGGCGCTGAATGTGGATTATGCGATCGCCACAGTGTGGATGAACGGCAAACTCCACTCGTTGGGATTTTATGCCAACCACGAGCTACAGCCCAATTTTTCCTATGATCTCGCTCACACCCCCTGCGAAAAAGCCCTCCGCGAAGAAGTGTACTACTGTGAAGACTCGGTGCGGCAGCGATTTCCTGAAGACAAAATCTTAACGGAGATGGGAGTTGAGAGCTATCTGGGTGTCGCCATGCTCGATGCCGAAGGCAATGCGATCGGGCACCTCTGCATTCTTCACCGAGAACGCCTGCCGCATCCTCAGCGGGCTCGGGAAATTCTCAATGTGTTTGCAGCTCGCGCAGGGGCAGAGCTAGAACGCCAGCGCGCCATTGTCTCCTTAGAACAGCTCAATAAAAGCCTTGAAGACAAAGTTCGAGCGAGAACTAAAGCCCTGGCCCTCACCCAAACAGCCGTAGACAGAGCTGCCGAATCAGTGTTTATGGTGCGGGCAGATGGGCGATTTTCATACGTCAACAAGGCCGCCTGTCAAATGTCAGGATACACTCAGGCCGAATTATTGCAGCGGTCTATTTTTGATCTGGATATCAACGGTCGTCCTGACGAGTGGCAGTCTGCCTGGCACCAGAAAGAACTCACTCAAATCTCCACATGCGAATCGCGCTATCGCATGAACGATGGACGAGAGGTTCCAGTCGAAATTAGCAAGAGCTTCATCCAGTTTGAAGACACCAAACGGGTGCTCTTACTAGTGAGAGACATCACCCGGCGCAAGCAAAGCGAACACGAACGACACCGCATTCAACAACAGCTCACAGAACGAAACCATCAGCTTGCCCTTTCCAATGAAGAACTGGCCCGCGTCACTCGATTAAAAGATGAGTTTCTGGCCAATATGAGTCATGAACTGCGGACTCCGCTGAACGCGATTCTAGGAATGGAAGAAGGCTTGAGAGAAGGCATTTTTGGCCCTGTGAATGCCCAACAGTTGCATGCGCTAAAGGTCATTGACAATAGCGGTCATCATTTGCTGGATCTGATCAACGACATTCTCGACATCGCCAAAATAGAGTCCGGCCATATCGACCTTTCCCTCGTTCCCATCTCCGTTGAGTCAGTGTGCGAAGCGAGTTTGCTCTTCGTCCGTCAGCAGGCCATGCAAAAACACATTCAGCTGGATACCCACGTGGCTCACGACTTACCCAAGATCACCGTGGATGAACGCCGCATTCGCCAAGTTTTGATTAATCTCCTCAATAATGCCGTTAAGTTTACCCACCGAGGAGGTCATGTAACGCTCGAAACCCGTTTTCGACGGTACTCACCCCCGTTAGAACCCTCAGGAGGCGTGCCTCTTGATTGTGTACAGATTGTCGTTAAGGATACGGGCATTGGCATTGCCCCTGAGCACTTAAGCACCCTGTTTGAACCCTTCAGACAAGTTGACAGCGCCCTCAGCCGCAATTATGAGGGCACGGGACTGGGGTTAGCCCTGGCGAAGCAACTGGTTGAGTTGCATAATGGGCGCATATCCGTATCCAGCGAGCTTGGAGTAGGAAGTTGTTTCACCGTTGAACTGCCCTGTGATTCTACAGTGCAGAACGAGGGCAACACTGCTCTGCCTGCCACCGTTCTCGAACGCAAAAGCTTACACCCTGAGCGATCGCCCAATCATTCGCCGCTTGTACTCCTGGCGGAGGATAATGATGCCACTGTGACCACCATCTCCAGCTATCTCAGTGCAAAGGGGTATCGAACCCTAGTGGCGAAAAATGGTCGGGAGGCTGTTTCGATGATGCAGTCAACACCACCGGATATTGTGCTGATGGATATCCAAATGCCTGACACCGATGGGTTCAAGGCGATTCGACACATTCGAGAGGATGTGAACGGTCAGAAGATACCGATCATTGCGCTCACGGCTCTCGCCATGCCGGGCGATCGCGAACAATGTCTGGCTGCTGGAGCCGATGACTACATCAGCAAACCCTTTACCCTGAAGCAGTTATTGATCACGATTCAACATCTGTTAGCCCTAAAATCGTCTACCGAGTCCCATTAAACCCAGTAAACCCTCTCAAGGATGACCCTATGAAGCGCGCCTCAGTCTTAGTCGTTGATGATGAACCCAACAATTTCGAAGTCATTGAAGCCTTTTTGCATCATCAACCCTATGACCTCCACTATGTCTCGAATGGCGCAGATGCATTGAAATCGTTAGAATCCGTCCAGCCCGATGTCATCCTCCTGGACGTGATGATGCCAGGGCTCGACGGCTTTGAGGTCTGTCGGCGGATCAAAGCGACCGAACCGTGGAATACGATTCCGATCATTATGGTGACGGCGTTGAGCACCAAGAAGGATTTAGCCCGCTGCATCGAAATAGGCGCAGATGACTTTGTGGGGAAACCGATTAATTCCGTCGAATTGCGGGCACGGGTGCAGTCAATGTTGCGCATCAGAGCCCAATGGTTGAATATCCAAAACTTTAGTCACATTCAAGAAGAGACGATTCATACCCTGGAACAGACCCTCAACGAACTGCGCGGCGGGCTAGTGTCCTGTCTATCTCATGAACTCAATACGCCTTTGTTTGGTGTGATTGGAGCCATTGATTTTCTCAAAGAGCAATTTAACGAGCAAGACGCGCAAGATGTATGGGAAATGTTGAAGATTGCGGAGCAATCGACGGAGCGGTTGGAACGGTTGATTGCGCGACTGATTACCTACTTGGAGCTGGAATTGTCTAGAAATCCTCCGTCACTTGTGGCCTCAGTACCGACTCACTTTTCTCAAGGGGCGATCGCCCAAAATTTAAAAACTCAAGCTCAGAATACGGATCGGTGCGAGGATTTGGTGTTAGATATTGAGGAAGCAAGTATTGTCCTCGCAGAACGCTATGTCTTCTTCATTCTTCATGAATTACTTGATAATGCGCTGAAGTTTTCGACTCCGGGGACACCCATCACCGTCACCAGCAAACGTCTCAATGGAGAACTGGTGCTGACCATCCATGATCAGGGGCGCGGCATGACGGACGATCAAATTCAGCAGGTTGGAGCCTTTAAGCAATTCGAGCGCCAAGCGTTTGAACAACAAGGAATGGGTTTGGGCTTAAAGTTAGTCAGGAGCATCGCTGCTCAGGGTGGATGTCGGTTCCTCATCACGAGTCACTATCAGAAAGAAACAACCGTGACCGTCGCGTTTCCAGTGGCTCAGGACGAGGATTAAGTCACGCCGTGGTACAGACATCAGTTTGCAGGCATGAGCTTAAAGAAACCAGTTTTCAGACATCAGTTTGAAGGCATCAGTTTACAGAAATTAGTTTCTTTTGTGGTATTCCGGGATAGAAGGTTGAGACATACATGTATTCGATTCTCGTCGTTGATGATGAACCCGCAAACTTTGATGTCATTGAGACATTTTTAGGACAGCAAGGCTATCAGCTTCACTATGTTGACAGTGGCGAAAAGGCGATCGCCTCATTGGATACCATCAAGCCGGATCTGATTCTGCTCGACATCATGATGCCTAATATGAACGGCATGGATGTGTGTCAATCAATTAAAGCCATGCCTCAAGGGCGAGCCATTCCGGTCATCATGGTGACGGCACTGGTATCAAAAGTCGTGTTGTCTCAATGTATGAAGCTCGGAGCCGATGACTTCATCAGCAAACCGATTAACAGTCTTGAGTTACGGGCTCGTGTGCAGTCGATGCTGCGCATTAAACAGCAGCATGACGACTTGCAAAGCCTACTAAAACTCCGTCAGGACATGGTGAATATTGTCGTTCATGACCTACGGACACCCCTGGGGACAATCTTCTTTGGGCTGGATACTCTGACGAGCTTTGAGTGCGATCGCGACCAGCGACAGGCCATCTTGAAAAATATGCAGTATGCCGGACAGCGCTTGCAGGCTCTAACTGACGAGATGCTTCTGATGGCAAAGCTGGAAGACGGAAAATTCTTTTTAGAGAAATCCCCCGTCGATATCACAGAACTCATCTCATTAATATTGGTCGGCTTTGAAGGCGTGTTGGATAAAAAAGCCCTGACCCTGATTCGCGAACTGCCCGACCTCGGAACCTGCATCTATTTGGATCAGGCCATGATTCGTCGCGTCATTGAGAACTTATTGGCCAATGCGGTCAAATTTTCACCTATAGAAGCCACCATCATCATCAAAGTTTTCCATCTGGAGTCAGGAGACCTCCAAGTGACTATTGCCGACCAAGGCCCAGGCATTCCCCCTGACCTTCGGCAAAAGATTTTTGAAAAGTATGAAATTGGAACGCCGATGGAAAATGTCGCGCAAGTAGGACTGGGCCTCGCCTTTTGTAAGATGGTTGTTGAAGCCCACGGCGGAACCATTCGAGTAGAACAAAATGATCCCCAGGGGTCAATCTTCGAAGTCACCCTTCCCAAACACAACGACAGAACTCATGACATCACAGACTCATGACATTACAAATGGCAGTTCCCAGGCATTGAATTGATGTGTGTCAACGCCAAACGTTTCAAGTCCATATTTTCAAGCTCATATCTTTAAGCCCATATTTTTAAGTTCACATAAAGCTTCAGCCCAGCCCATGATCAAGCGATAGATCTCCACCGCGCCATCGTCATACTCGATGTAGTTAGCTGCGGCACATGCTATACCTGAGTTGCAACATTCATGTTTAATATGTTCTACCGTTCTGGACAGAACTGAACGTGGTTTGCCCCCTTAATCCCCTTGAATCAGGTTTAGAGCGGTGCCAATGGATTAAGCACAGGCAAGGGGCTTAAGCCCCTTGTTCACGGGTAGATTTTGTACGTGATCCATTGGCATACCGCTATATAACCAGATTTTGATCTCGTTGCGACCTGTTCGCTAGAACTGTTCTCAAGAAATGTTCTCCAGAACTGACCCCTCATCAGATACCCACACCATGCCTATCACCAACAAAATAAACGTTGAAAGCGACTGTTCAATGGCTCCACCCCTGACGCTCGAAGATCAGTTGGAGCGTTATGACGAACAAATTCAACGGGTCATTTTGTGTCGTCAGCATCCCATCACGGGGCTATTTCCAGCCAGCACCGCCATCAACACCCACGGTGACTATACCGATGCATGGGTTCGAGACAACGTATACAGCATCCTCGCTGTATGGGGACTGGCGCTGGCCTACCGAAAAATTGATGAGCATAACGGACGGGCCTATGAGCTTGAGCATAGCGTCGTGAAACTCATGCGGGGCTTGATGACGAGCATGATGCGTCAGGCCGATAAAGTCGAGCGCTTCAAGCGGACTCAGCTTCCCATCGATTCTCTACATGCCAAATACAGCACCCAGACGGGTGGAGCCGTCGTTGGCGACGATGAATGGGGGCACTTGCAAATCGATGCAACGTCGATTTATTTGCTGATGCTGGCTCAAATGACAACCTCGGGCATCCAGATTATTTACACCATTGATGAAGTGAACTTCATTCAGAATTTGGTGTACTACATCGGTCGCGCTTACCGTACGCCTGACTACGGCATTTGGGAGCGGGGCAACAAGATTAATCATGGCAAGCCAGAGCTCAATGCCAGTTCGATTGGCATGGCCAAAGCAGCCCTCGAAGCCATGAACGGATTTAATTTGTTCGGGGTGAATGGGGGACAGGCATCCGTCATTCATGTGCTGCCTGACGAAATTGTGCGTGCACGGATCACGCTGGAGTCTCTGCTGCCTCGGGAGTCTGGGTCGAAAGAAGTGGATGCAGCCGTACTCAGCATCATTGGATTTCCTGCATTCGCCATTGAAAAAACAGACCTCGCAGAGCAAACCCGAACCAAAATTGTTCAGTTACTTGAGGGTACCTACGGCTGCAAACGGTTCCTACGGGATGGACACCAAACCGTCATTGAGGACATCACTCGATTGCACTATGAGCCGTGGGAACTAAAGAAGTTTGAGCACATTGAGTGTGAATGGCCGCTCTTCTTCACCTATCTGCTCCTGGATGCCCTGTTTGCGGGTGATGATGAGCGGGCTGCATTCTACCGTCAGCGGCTCGATAGCTTGACTGTTGAGAAAGATGGGATGCCTTTGCTCCCCGAGTTGTACTACCTTCCTGAAGACCTCTTAGACGCTGAACGAGACTCGCCCCACAGTCAGAAACGGGTACCCAATCATAATGTGCCGCTGGTCTGGGCTCAGAGTTTGTTCTTACTTGGACAAATGGTGCAGGATGGGTGTTTGTCCATTGGAGATATCGATCCGATGGGGCGACACTTGCGGAAGGGCGATCGCCCCTGCGCACTGGTGCAAATTGCCTTGATCGCTGAAGATGAGACTCTTAAGGAACAGCTCGCGACCTACGGCATCAAAACTCAGACCCCTGAAGAACTCTCCCCCATCGAAGTTCAGAAACCGGATGATTTAGCGGGCATTTACGCCCAGATTGGCATCAATGAAAAATTAAAGCTCACGGGGCGTCCCTTTCGTCGATTAAGGAGTCTGACCACCTCGCGATTTTTTAGAATCGGCGGTCAAACCGTTGTTTTTCTACCCTCGTTTATGGACTCACAGCAGTTCTACTTGACGGTGGACTACCATTTCTTGATGGCCCAGATTCGGGGAGAACTGGCCTACATTTCCAGCTACTGGAATGATTTAGGCCGCCCAACGGTCACCTTGCTGCTGACCCATAGCCTGTTTGAAATTGGGCAAGTCAGCCACATGGATGAATCACCCTTGCTGGAATTGATTAAGCAACTGAGAGATGGAGATTGCGATGGCATTCCCGTCCGTTTGGGTTCTCTCAAACAATTCACGCTGACGGCAAAAACTGAGCGGGTGGATCAGGTGCATGAGTTTTCCTTTTCATCGCCAGCCCTCAAGCCATACCAGCAGCGCCGCCGTTACTTACATGTTGAACCCGATAAATGTGGGGCGCTCAGCAGCATTCAAGAGTTTGCCCTTGAAAGTGAGACCAATATTTCGTCCCTGCTGAAGAGTTTACGGGCATCTCTCAACTTATATGAGCAGATTGAACTCCTCGAAACTTTGCTGCGTCTGAAGACGTTGGATTTTGACACGGGCCTGGGCGGTCCCGGTGAAGCGGTGACTGTTCAGATGCTGCTGACTGAAGTGTACGAAAATGCCATTCAGCTTGAACTCTGGACGGTAATTCGTCGAGCCGCCGGACTCTTGGATAAGGTGGATATTGGCCTGTCGGATGCGGTGACTGATATTTTGGTGCGCCAAAAACAGATTACCGTCGGGAAAGCCTACAGCAAGGCATCGCTGATTACCGAGCCGATGTCCCATGACGAAATCTTGGACAAAATTAAGACCTTCTGTGGGGAAGACGTGCGCGATCGCCCCCTGACCCAGGAAATTCTCATCTATCTGAGTATTCTCCTCAAAACCGACCCAGAACTGTTTAACGACCTGATGACCTTGAGGGTCGGCTATCTGATTCTGCTGATCACCGGAGAAATCGCCGATGAACAACAGCTTTCCCCCGACGAAGCCTACGAGGTGCTGATGCAGGCGAGTCCGTTTGACATCAAGAGTCGGCTGAAGCAGGTGCTGCAAGAGTATGCAGAACTGAACCAGATGCTCTTTAAGCGAGAGTCTCTTATCGCCAAGCAAAAGAATATTCAATGGTCGGTCTTGCCCAACGATATGGCGGCAACCGAACCCCCTCCGGGCGGCTGGTGGAAGCAGCGCCAGCGCGACGGGTCGCTGAATTATGTGCCTCCGAATTTCTATGGCCGCGTGTGGACGGTGCTGCAACACTGCCGAGGCGTTGTGATTGGCGATAAGCTGGAGCGCCGCAATCGACTCAATAGCCGACTACTGCTCTCTGAAATGACCCCCGGTGAGCAGAACTTTGCCCTCCGTGTCGAGCACCTGCTCAATAAAATTCAGGCTCCGGAATATCGGCAGGTCAACGTTGAAGCCCTGATGGAGCTTGCGGCGATCGCCGACCAAAACCCAGACCTGCTCTACGAAGGCAACATTGTTCTTGACGTTCTGGTGGGACACGCCGTGCGCTTGGCCTGGCTCGATCGCCACCCCGAACAGTCCGATGCCTACGACAACCATAAAGCCGATGCTTGGGCCGCTTTCTACGGCACCTCCCCCCAAGACTGTGCGACCTTTATTGCGAAATCGCTGCGCTTCTTGACTGAGTTGGGTCAGTCTGGCCTACTTGATGATGAGGACGAGGCAGAACCCGACAGCCTCGAAGAAGTAGCGCCCTCGGGAGCCGACGCGATGGCGACGGCCAACGAAATGCTGACATAACCTAAGCAGCAAGGGTTGAGTGCCACTGATGCATCTCAACCCTTGTTGTGGTGTTTCTAAAGAACGTTTCTTTTTAAACTATGGCGCTATGCGTGTTAGTTAAGCAAAAAAACAGTTGGGTGGGGCGCGCTGCACCCCACCCAACAGTTTTTTTAACGCGTTTGCAAACCGCTATAAACGTCTCTAAATTACTGGAGAATCATACGAAGTGGGCGATCGCCCTAACGACCACCTTTACGATAGCGGGAATTCGCCTTGCGCTTCCGCTTCTCACTGGGTGTTTCAAAATGTCGTATTCTCTTCAGGTCAGAGAAAATTCCTGCCCGTGAGACTTGACGCTTAAAGCGACGCAGAGCGGATTCAATTCCTTCGTTTTCACCTACAGTAACTTGTGCCATGCATTCATCCTCAAATATCTATCGTCAAATTAATTTCTGAGTTACAGTTTCTAACCGTGACATGTTCGACCATGATCATTTCTAACCGTGACCCTGGCAATTATGTCGTGTGACAAGCTCTCAACAAAACTCAGCGCACTTAACGTATCTCGACCTAATCAGATTGACCTCAATCAGAGTGATCTAACTAGATTGAACCCGTCAGCTTTGAATTCTATCAATAACCATCACCTCAGCAGCGGTACACTTTACTCTACCGCAACCCACAAGACAGAACAGGATCTGAGACGCCTGCTCTAGCTGGACTGATGAATGTTTTCCTGAGCCTTACGTCAGAACAATCAATAGCCAGACAATGTCTGACCATATCCAGAGAATGAGAGTATATTCTCACCTTTTTGGGTAATTGCAATAAAGCTTAGGCTACGCCTGGACTAATGATTATATCATTAAGGTCAAACTGTCAGCTCTATCACCTGTTAGAGAGAAAACCCCACCATCATTACGACTGGCGAACGAAATCGCACAATGCTCAATCCGATGTTTCAAACAACACGACGACGGCTAGCGCTTTGGTATGCCGGAATCACGGCGCTGTTGCTGATTCTGTTTGCCAGTGTTGTCTATTTCTATGTGCGCACCACGCTTGTCGAACGCGTTGACGACACGTTAAACCACGTTGTCGAAGTTGTCCAGCGATCGCTCGTTGTTGAGCAAGTCCCTGGTGCAGAGTCCGTCGATACCGCAATTCTTACGCCCCCCTTGTTTCAGGTCAACGTTGAGGACAGCTTTCGCAACAATTCTGACACCGTAGATGACGACCACATCGATTTGGAATGGTTCGATGGCCAGGGCAACTTAGTCTGGTCCACGTTAGAACAGCCGACGCACATTCCCCTGCATGTGAATCCTTACGGTGAAACCGTGCGCCTCAGTTCTGATCAGTTCTTGCGGCAGGTGACCAAGCGGGTTCAAATCGGGCGAAACGTGTTGGGGTATTTGCGAGTCAGCCATCCCTGGTTTGAAGTCACCGCTCCTAGCCAAAAACTGATGGTCGATTTGGCGACGGGAATTGTCGTCATCGTTGCCACGGTCGCAGGCATCGGTTGGTTCTTGTCAGGACTTGCCATGGAGCCTGTGCAGAACTCCTACCAGAAGCTAAAACAGTTTACCGCGGACGCTTCACACGAATTGAGAAATCCCATTGCGGTTATCCAAACAAATGTGCAGGTGGCGTTAGCCGATCCAGAACCCGATGCCCAGTTTCAGCACAATCAGCTCCAGGTGATTGAACGCATCACCCGCCGACTCGGCAAGATGGTGGATGACCTGCTGTTTTTGGCACGACAAGACAGCGGCATCGTTCAGCTTGAGGTCAACCCCATTTCCCTTGGCGGACTGCTCGTTGAAGTCATCTCAGACCAGGCGGCGATCGCCGCTGAGCATGGCATCACGCTCACGTTCACCTCTCACGAGGCATCAGACTTGACCGAGCAAAACTCTCAGGCCAGTCCGGTGTACTTCGTGCAGGGCGATCGCGATCAGCTTACCCGCTTATTCACCAACCTGATTAGCAACGCCATTCAATACACGCCTGAACAGGGTAAAGTGGCGATCGCCCTCTCGACCTCCCAGTCCTCCCCCAACTCGCTCTCTAAATCGCTCCCCAGTTCCCGTCTAGACTCACGCCCTCGCCGGAAAGATCGAACAAAAGACTGGGCCACGGTTCACGTCACCGACAGCGGTGTGGGTATTGCCGAAGACGAGATCCCCTACATCTTTGATCGGTTTTATCGAGTGGATCGCGCTCGCAGCGTCTCCCGCTCATCCAACGGCACCGTCACATCTCCGCCTAAAAACAGTGGCTCCGGGCTCGGTCTATCCATCGTCAAAACGATCGTGGACAATCACGATGGCTATATCGACGTAAAAAGCTCCGTTCATCAGGGCACGACCTTCACCGTGGCGCTACCGCTCGTGTATCCTTCAATTGCTGAGACGAACGCTTGACTCTCCTGGGTATCGTTCCTTGGGATCGTTTCAAGTCGCCTCAACCTTATCCTTGGGCGATCGCCCTTTTCACTTCGGCACATAAGGCGATGGTTTTCAGCCCCAAAATCCCCTAAAACGACGTAAGGGCGTACACCGTACGCCCCTACCGAGGGATATCGCTGCTCCAGAACAATCTATGCCATCTGGTGCATTTCTTGTTCGAGTTGA
>JAYKJC010000543.1:0-2679 GCA_035285885.1 Leptolyngbyaceae cyanobacterium
GCATCCGCATGGTTAATCTGTTCACCGCTCTCGAAAAGCTGAATAAGCCAGGCATAACGATTCTCAGGCATACTCTTTCTCAGCTTCCGATGAGGATGTTTCGCTTGTCTCTGCCGCTATATCTTCAAGAACACCCCACTGTTTCAGGTAATCTTCAATCATTTGGCGATCATCTTCTTTCAGGTGCTTAAGGTCAGAGCTATTTTTCTTGAGTGAGAGGTGAATCACCTTGCCGCGACCGCCTGCCTTCTTGGGGTGAAAATGGAAACTCAACACGACATGAAACAGATTGTATTTGCCATATAGCGTGCCGTTCTCATCGAAGAAGGTACGGAGCGTGTACATGTCTGAATCCTTACCGTTTGCCATAGCATCCACGGTAAGGATGTGTTTGAAGGGCGTATTAGCGGAAAGGTCTAATTTTCGCACGCGCACCACCTCAATGTTATGTTCTGGCTTCGGCTGGAGCAGCGGAGCTTGGGAGCGCGAGGCAAATTTCTCGATGGCAAAATGGACAGGCTCTGTGGGCGTGAATTCAGTTTCTTCCTGTTTCAAAATAGCCGTAGCAAAGGCTTTGCGAACAAGTTCGTGATTATCTTTCCCACCATCCACCACGGTGCAAAGCTGCTTGGTTTGAGGGTCATACACCACGGCAGCTACGATTGCTTTTTTGGTGTTCACGCGCTGTAGCTTCTTATTTTCTACCTGAATGTTGCTGTTCGGCAGGTCGTTTACATACACGCTGATCTGCCGAGTACCGTCAGAGTACCGCTTATAGACTTCACCGCAGCATTCATCGCGGTTGTCAAAGTTGTGGCGGATGATTTTTGCTACTTGAAAGGCGAATTCATTGGCATCCTCCTCCGTGATAGTATCAAGAGAGCCGTCCATTTGTATGGAGCAATGCTGCCACGACCTGCCTTCTGCTTTGAAGTCAACGAAGAGCAATTCTTCGGCGGTTTTGAAAATGGATTCATCTTCAAGAAAAATTGCCATTGCGCGGTGATGGCTATTTTCCAATGCCTGGAGCTTTGTCATCATCTCATCGGGCTTGTCGCTGGCATTTATTAACGCCTTAATCCCCCGATCACTGGCAATCACATTGATGCGCTCCAGGTGAGCATGAACCGGTTCATAGTCAGATTGCGGCAAAGCATTGATTGCGGTTTCGAGAGCTGAGGCAACCGCTTTGTCATCTTGCTCCCAATCAATCGGTTCAGCGAAGGAAATCTTGTGTTCTTCGCAGTATGTTTTCCACATCGCTTTAGGTACGTGATTCACCACCGTTCTGATTGATACTGCCATGCCGATTTCTCCTGGATTCCCCGTTGCTTTTTGAATATCGTTGCATTATTCTATCTAATCAATCATTTTGCAAGCACAAACACTTAGAGGAGAATTATGCCAAGAGGCGGCGCACGCGCTGGGGCAGGACGCCCCAAGGGTACAGGTAAGTACGGCGAAAAAACTGTCACCGTCAGAATCCCTGCTAGCATGGGGGATGCGGTGAAAGAGTTTGTCGAAAGCGAGGGCAATTTAATACCCCTCTATTCGAACTCTGTATCAGCGGGCGCACCATGCTTTGCCGAAGATGATCTGGAAGACCGCATTGACCTCGGAAAATATCTTGTGCGAAACCCCGCAACGTCTTTCCTGGTTCGAGCTTCTGGCTACTCAATGATAAACGCAGGCATTCACCCTGGTGACATGCTGCTGGCTGATAGCAGTCTTGAACCGCGCAACGGCAAAATCGTGATCGCGGCAGTAGATGGACACCTCACTGTTAAAACGCTGCATAAATCAAAGAGCGAAACGATACTGATGCCGGAGAACGATGAGTACGAACCCATCCCTCTGAATAGCGACAATGATGTAACGATTTGCGGCGTGGTCACGATGGTTTTTCACCCAGTATAAAAGAAAGGAGATTGCTTGTTGTTTATTCCGTGATTTCCTGTATTTTCTGAAAGCGAAACTCATTTGGGTGAGGCTATGGAAACCGACATCATGACCATCGACGAGGTAGCGGAATACCTCAAGCTGAAACTGAAAACCGCATACCACCTTGCGGCAAAAGGCGACATTCCAGGCTTCAAAGTGGGCGGGTCATGGCGTTTCCGGCGCAGTGAAATTGAGAAGTGGATTAAAGAACAAGAGCGCAAAGGGGCAAGATAATGTCAGCAAAAGAAGCAAAAGCCCGTATCAAGATCAATAAAATGCTTGAAGAAGCAGGCTGGCGTTTTTTTGATGATGATTCAGGGCGAGTGAATATTGTACTTGAACCTAATGTCGCCATCACCAAAGCTAAAATTGATGAGCTAGGTGAAAATTTTGAAAAGGTTAGCAACGGCTTTATAGATTTTCTCCTGCTGGACGAAAATGGTCGCCCTCTGATTGTGCTGGAGGCTAAATCTGAGGATAAAAATCCACTCATAGGGAAGGAACAAGCCAGAAGCTATGCTCGCTCTCAAAACTGTCGTTTTGTAATACTTTCCAACGGCAACCTTCATTATTTTTGGGATTTGGAACAAGGCAATCCTCAAATCATAACCAAGCTGCCCACTCAGGCTTCTATTAAGACTTATCAGAAATTTGAGCCGAACGCCGATAGGCTGGTAGCAGAGGTAGTTGATAATGATTACATCGTTCTAACTCAGTTTCCTAACTACGCTAACGAAG
>JAYKJC010000544.1:0-4968 GCA_035285885.1 Leptolyngbyaceae cyanobacterium
TTGGGCACGGCTCATCTGCCGCATCCCTCGGTTTCCTCGCTGATACGTTTTAACGATAAATTCTCGCCAGCTCTCTTCCACTTTTGACTCGCCTTCGTCACAGCGAGTCGGACGTTTCAACCCCTCAATGCCCTCTTGGCGATAGTGGAGTTGGAGGCGGCGCAAGCTACGCTCACTCACCCCCAAAGCTTGTGCCGCTCGGGGTCGTTCAATGCGGTAACTCGGTTGACCACGACATGCCTCTAGCTGTTGCAACACCTCAACGCGGCGTTGCAGTTCGGAGGACAAAGGAGATGAGCGGGGATGGACAATCGCACTTTCTCTCTCCGTTGGCTCGACTTCATTTTTTTTCTCAGTCGCACGTGCCACGCTATTTAGCCATTGTCAATATTTGATAACATTTTTCAGCGAAGGATGAATGACTGATTCTACAAGGCTTTGAACTCCCTCCAGAATACTCTATTCTGTGCCACGCTATTTGGCCAAATAGTGTGGCACACTATTTGGCCGCATTGTCTGAAACCTTTGCTGCATAAAGAACCTGGTCATTTGAAAACGCATACTAAAGGAGGACGCGCCAAGGAAAATGAGGAGCAAAACTAAGATACGGCGATCGCCAAACTCCTTACAAATCAGCACTCTTAGAAAATGTGGTCAATTACCGTGGCACAATCTCTATTTTTTGGCCAAATAGCGTGGCACGCGACACAAAGAGTATTACTATGTTTACCTGCGCAACTTACTCATCCACACTATCTTATCTGTTTACTTATACATCTTATCTATTACCTTTGAGATCTTGTATGGCGATCGCCCCTGCCGCACAGCTCTCGCAAGCTGCATACTATATACTGCAAGCCTTTTGCCTAATGTGCCACTCTCTCGCAAAAGCCTGTTGAAGCATTTCATATCACTCTTTTACTTGTTTGCATATTATCTTATTTTTTATTCTATTTCCACTTGCGACGATCGTCCACTTATTGCACACCTCTTTCAGGCTGCATGCCATACACTGCATATCTTTCACTTTCTGCACTCTTCTCTTACAAAAACTGTGGAAGCATTTCATATTATTAGCTCACTCATTTCAAGTGTCCGCTTATTTTACTTATTGTTCTTTCGCTTTTGGCGATTGCCTCTATCTATGATTCACGTGGCTTTTCGTTTGTGAATTCTAGTTCCGCAAAAGTTTGTGTTGGGACTCAAGGAGTAGACTGAGAATAAGAGAGTTTCATGGGATGGAGGTAAGACGATGCCTCAGCGACGAGCCAGAGGAGTTGCGGGAGACAAAACAATCTGCCTGCCAATTGATGAGGGAGTAGACTGTAGCGAGTTAGTCGCAGACAGCCGCACGTATCGCATCTACCTGGATGAAAAAATACTGGTTCTACATTAGTTTGTGTTTGAGAGGTTTTGCGGTTTTCCGACCGTTCAGGGAGGACGCAATCAGAAAATTGCGTAGCCAGTCGTCATGATAACGAAACTGGGTAGTCCCTAACGCGTAAGGATACAAAGCTGTTTTACAACGGTAAGGGGATGCAAGGTCCTAGAGGTTCACGATAAAGTCGACTTGTGTTGTGATAGAAGCTGATCAATGTCTACCCCCGCATTACGTTGCCCCACCTGCGATTCATCCAGTGTTGTCAAGAATGGCAAAATCCACAACGGGAAGCAGAACCACAAGTGCACCGACTGCGGGCGGCAGTTTGTCCAAGACCCGCAACAGAAGCGGATTGGAGAGGACACGAAACGCCTCATCGATAAACTGTTGCTGGAGAAGATTCCGATGGCCGGCATTGCCCGTGTGGCTGACGTTTCAGAGGTCTGGTTGCAGCACTATGTGAATGCCAAATACGCCAAAGTCGAGCGCCAGGTGACGGTCAGCGCTCAAAAAAAGGGCGCTTGACGATTGAGTGTGACGAAGCGTGGTCGTTTGTCGGCAACAAGGACAACAAACAATGGATTTGGCTGGCGATTAATCGTGATACCCGCGAAATTGTGGGGGTTCCTATCGGA
Organism: Leptolyngbyaceae cyanobacterium; assembly: GCA_035285885.1. GTDB lineage: Bacteria > Cyanobacteriota > Cyanobacteriia > CAKZMO01 > CAKZMO01 > JBCCWF01. The sequence continues at coordinate 2,017 of JAYKJC010000544.1, forward strand.
GACCATAGTCGTGCTGGAGCCCAGGCTCTCTGGGATTCCTTGCCTCCGCTATACCGTCATGCGCGGTCTGTTACAGCGACTTCTGGGAAGCCTATGAAACCGTTATCCCGAGCAAACGACACCGAGCCGTCGGCAAGGATAGTGGCCAAACGAATCGGATTGAGCGGTTCAACTGTACGCTACGTCAGCGGGTATCGCGACTCGTTCGCAAGACACTATCTTTTTCCAAGAAGCTCGAAAATCACATTGGCGCAATCTGGTATTTCATCCATCACTACAATGCGTCCTTACATGTTTAGGACTACCAAAAGCACAATGCGACTGTAATGCTAGGAAATAATCGTGTCCATGCCTGTTGAGTCGCCGCCCACCCATCAGTATTAACGCTTTCCGGTTCGTAATCTGCGTTGAGCGCGGTAGCCTCATCTCGGAAGGTGCCATAGGCATGCTCCAAAGCTTCGGCATCCGCTGTTTCAGCAACCGAGACCCCCAGGAAACACTCCTGCGCGGCGGTCACTGCCAGGTAGATCCGCTCACCCCACCACCAACTATGTTTCTCATCAGCAACGAGTTGAGGGGGGAATGGCTTGCGGGTCTTTCACCGTCGTCCCGACCAGTGAGACCCGACCCATCGCTTGCGTCGCTTGGTAACAGTGCATCGCCGAGTGACCCAGCACATGGGCGATGCCCTCATAGGGCACACCATAACGGCGTAAGTACAACCCCTTCTCCACCTCTTCGCTGGTGCCAATCATACAGGGCATGAGGGTATCGGGGCGCAACTGATAGGCTTCCCCATTACATTTAAGGCGAAGCCGAGAAGGGGTTGTCGTCCCTCATTAGTTGGCACAACCGTGAAAGCCACGAGCGTCATCCCCCCCACCTCGTTGCCGATGAGAAGCACACCAAACGCAAAGGGCAGCGAGAATATCTCGCCGTCACCGCATCTTGTTCATGCATTTTAGGCGCATCGCTCAGTACGAGTGCAGATACAGCAGGACTCAAGCAGGCGTATGGTGTCTTTCGCACAGAAGCCTTGGAGGCTGACCTGGAGTATCATCCTGACAGTGTCACCACCGATGGCTGGAAAGCGACTCGCTCTGCTTGGAGGGGCTTATTCCCTGCTATCACGTTGATTCTCTGTTTCTTGCATGAAATCCTCAAGCTTCGGACTCTTTGCCGCTCGTGTAAACCCCTTTGCCACCCTTTACAAGAACGGTTGTGGCACGTTTACCAGGCGACAACAAAACGACAGTTCGCTCAGCGTCTGCGGCGTCTGCTGTCGGGGAGGCTCAGCGTGTGACTCCCCGACAGCCTTACCCAGCACTTGCAGCGCATTCGTGTGAAGTCCAAACAATTTCAGTCGGCCTTTCACTTTGAGCACGCCTATCGGACAATCAATCATGTGGACCGCCCGATGAATTATCTTGACCGACTGTTGTATGCCATGCAGTATTTTCATGGCTCTGCTCATGCCGCAGAACTCAATAGCCGAGCGATGGACATCCTATGGAACTTTCATCCTTATGGCCGTAAGACTCGATCTCAAAACCATGGAGTGCTCAGTCCGTTTGAAGAACTCAACGGCTTCCGTTACCATGACAACTGGTCTAGACAGGGATCACTCATGAACCCAATGCTGGTTAACATCTAGCAGTTGACATTGCCGCACGATACTCAACGGGCGATGAGTGACATCTACCATGGCCTTTCGTTCCCTAAGCCCAAGCTGGTTGAGCGTTTGACTAAAAAAATCCCGCTCTACCTTCAGTTGCCCAATTTGACGGTACAACTCATCAATTTGAGCTTGACTGTCCGATTCTTTTTTATCCTGTCCTTTGCTCGATTCAACCAGGGTGCTCGCTTCTTCAAGCATCTGACGTTTCCAGCCATTGTTCATCGTTGGATGGATCTCTTACTGACTCGCTATCTCAGCGACTGTTTTTATTCCCTGAATGGCTTCTATCGCCACCTTTGCCTTAAAGTGGGCACTGCATTGTTTCCGTTTTTTCGCCATGAACAACTCCTTCTTATTCGAGTGGTTCAGAGCTTAACCCCTTGTCCAGTTTTTGGGGGCCACTATACTCAATCACTGGTGGCAATCGACCTCGTAAGTCGTTGAAACCTTTAAATAATCTACCCGGAAGTGTAATTTCCTGGGATTTGACGAGCGATATACTTTGAAAGATGGCTGACCGTCCTTCGTCGAGGGGAGTTTCATGATCCATCTCGATCAATTGATTGCCACATTAATGCATCTGGTGATGGAAAATTCAGGAGCCGAAACGAGCGCTCTGGTTCTCCTGGAAGAGGATCAACTTGCTGTGGTGGCTCAATGCAGCAGAAATAAACCGTGTAACCTGGAAAAAGTTGCTGTTGCCGACTGTGCAACGATTCCTGTCTCCGTCATTCACTCGGTAGAGCGCACTCAAGAAACACTGGTGTTTGATGATGCAGTCAGCGAACCGTCTTTTTCAACTGATCCTTACATTCAACGCTACCAGACGCGATCGCTCCTCTGTCTCCCCATGCTCAACCAAAGTCAGCTAATCGGCATCCTTTATCTAGAGAACAATCTCAGTCCTGGAGTGTTTACCCGCGATCGCTTACAAGTCCTCGAACTGTTGATGGCTCAGGCAGGGATTTCACTAGAAAATGCTCGGTTATGTGAACAGTTAGCAGATTATGCCGAAACACTGGAAAGGAAGGTAGAAGCGCAAACTCAAGCCTTGCAGCAGGAGATCGCTGAGCGTCAACAAACTGAAGCCGCGTTGAGACAAAGTGAAGCAAATTATCGCAATCTGCTACAAACCGCGAATTCTGTCATCATTCGCTATGATCCGCAAGGACGGATTCACTACATCAACGATTATGGGGTAAAACTTCTTGGCTATGAAGAACATCAGATCTTAGGGCGAACCTTATTTGAAACCATCATTCCAGACATCGAAA
>JAYKJC010000545.1:0-2657 GCA_035285885.1 Leptolyngbyaceae cyanobacterium
TGAGGTCGTAGCGGCGAGAAGTCGTGGGATCGACCTGGAAGGTCAGCGGCGTTTGAATTAATGTGTTCTCAACTTGACTGGCGAAGCGCGTTAAGCCTCGCTGGTCGCGTAAGCCTCGCTGATCCTCATTCGTCGTCACCAGGGGCGCGACTAAGCTGCCCGCTACGATGTCAAAGGCTGTCCCGTTTTGGGTGAAACGCCCTGAAATACCTTCTAGTGCCTGAAGTTCGCTCAATTCAAGGGCACCCGTTCCATCGAGCAACAGAGATGCGCCGTTGGCTCCCTGCTGATTCGTCAGAGTCAGGGTGCCGGGATAGGTACTCAAATCCGCTGCTACGTCCACAGGCCAGATAAACGGTTCAAGTAAGGTATGAACGCTAAGGCTGTTCCCATCACCGATTCCATTGGGGGTTGAACTGAGAGCGGTGACGGCATCTGCGCTCGCCAAGCTAGCCCGTCGGGAGAGATCAAACCAGTGATCCTGAAAGGTCGTGCGCACCAGCGGTTCGGGTGGCTCGGGTAGGGGTGAGTCGGGCAGGGGCGAAACGGTTTCTGGGTCTTGGGGCGGTTCGGGCAATTCAGCGAGGGCATTGACTTCATCGCTGTAGGGCAAGTCAAACCGATATTGCACAGGTAAATCCAGCACTGAATCTACCGGGAGAGACGAATTCATCGCTGTGGGGTCAAGAATTAGTCCAGGTAAGGAAAGGGAAACGAGGGGTAAATCGAAGCGATCGCCCCATTCTCGTGCAACGGTGAGGGTGAGGTCGTCTGACGGTTCATCGGTGGAAACCCCTCCAACCAGCGGAGCTGCGATGGGTTGGGGCCATGATTCGGCTCCGTTTACCACAAACCGCCAGCGGTCTGGAACCGCAAATTCGGAACCCTCATGCTCGACCGTCAGGGTGTTCAGCTCAAAGGGAACGAGTTGGCGACTGGCACTGGGATAGTTTGGCGGTGTCTGGGTTTGGCTCAGCGGAAGCGCCTGAATCATCGGCAGGGCCGGATGATGTTGCCACACCCACGGCAAGACCTGACTGAAAGTGTGGGTCGGCAGCACATGGTTCTGTACGAAATCCTCGAAGATGGCCTCATCCACTCGGTAAGAAAAGTCCCAAGCGCCCAGTGCAGCGGTGACGGGCTGGGGGTTGGCGGGAGAACTGGAGGATGGACGCCGAGCCGACAGCGTCAGTTTTGACAGAGCCAAGACCACAACGGAGGGAAACAGATCGGTGTCGCGAATTGTGCGGAGGGGGTGCGATCGCACGCCAGACACCCAGTTCTCCAAATCCGGCAGCGCATCCTGACTGGAGGGACGTTCGGTGCTCAGCCAAAACAGCCCGTTCAGAATCAGCTCCGGTGCTTTCGTATGGAGATCCACAGTCGTCAGCCGATAGGTCTGAGTCGGTGTTTCGGTTGCGTCAGCCGTTAGCGTCCAGGTTCCCTCTACAAAGGCCGCATTCGTCAGCACCAGATTCCAGGGCTGTTCGTTCGCGTACTCCGTTTCCAGCAAATCCAGATTGTCAGTCCCCAGGGACACAGCCCCCTGAACCAACGCCCGTTGAAGCGTCGGCGGGTCATTATTCTCAGCAGTGTCGGTACTGGGCACCCGTGCCAGTCCGCTGTCGAGATAAATTTGCTCGGTCAGGTTGGGAATCGGGAACTGAAACCATCCCCGTTCCAACGGCATAAATGCCCACAACACAGGCGGGTTCACAGGGTCAGGCAGGTCAGGCGACTCACGATCGCCTGAGGCGGGTTGAGCGGGGAGCGATCGCACGGGCAGCGGAAGCCCCTGGCGTTCTCGAATAAAGCGCGGCACCTCGACCGGATTAAACGCGAGAGCAAGCTGGCTGAGGGTAATCGTCTCATCACCGTCAACATCGTAGTGATAGTCATACGCTTCGTTGGTCTGAGTAGACTCTTCTCCAGCCGTGACCATCAGTTGGATGGCCTGATTTTCGTCACTTTCGGGACTCGCCATGATTTTGACATTCGGCGAAATACGCGCCAAAGACGTAGGCGGGTTGTCGGAATCGTAGGGCGACTGGTTACTCAAAATCAGGCTGAAGCTATCGTCCGCAAAGTTGAGATCCCACGCTAAAGAGGGCTGATCCTCAGCATTCTCCGCCTGGTCGTCTGAGATGGAACGGCTCATCCAGTACAGGTTGGGGATGGCAGTAGGGTTCGTGACTTCCAGGGTGACCCAGTTGGGCGGCAGGGGTGTGGTGGTGCGAACGGGGCCATTCAGCGGATTGCGAGGCGTCAGGTATTGGCTCAACCGCTTCCAGGCGGCAATCCAGTGCTGTTGTTCAGAACGGGTCAGACGTTCGGTTTCAAGCGTCAGGCGCAATGATTCTTTGGGATCGTCTGCTGGAAAGGTCTGAGCAAGCTGAAATGGGGAGGCAATGGGAGTCATTTCCCACGGAAGGGCGATCGCCCCATATATCGACAGCCCGCTACTGTGAGCCATGAGGGGACTGATCATCCGCGTAAATTCTTGCCCCGCAGGAATCGGGCGAGGGTCGGACACCTGAGCCAGCCCCACTTGCTGATAGAGGGCGCGAACCGTATCCTCATTGGAGGTAAGAACATTCTCCAGGGGAATTTCGCCTGCAATGCAGGTCAGTTCAGGAAAAAGATCGGGGAGTGCCTGC
>JAYKJC010000546.1:0-12977 GCA_035285885.1 Leptolyngbyaceae cyanobacterium
GTCGTAGCATGGGTGCGACTGCCACTTTGAGTGCTTGACGTGATTAATGAAGATTGGTTTTTGACCTTGAATAACATCACAACAATAGGTGTGTTGAAGATCTAGAACCGTTCCAGATGCCGTAGTGCCACTTTCTCTCTGACGCATGACAATCTCGTAGCGATCGCCCTCAACCTTTGCCAGTCCCCCAACCTCTAGGTTGAACTGTTTGCGACCCAGCTCCAGTATTTTGGTCAGTGCATGTTCAAAATCGAGTTGGTATGCGGAGGTTATTTCATAAAGCGATCGCAAGATCGCTTCACTTTCTCTCAGGTTTTGCTCTACCCGAGTTCTCTCCTGCAACTCAGTCTGTGATTGAAGGAAAAGTTCAGACTGTTGAGCGGCGATCGCCACCGATACCCCCAACTGCTGAAGCAAATCTACTTCTGCATCATGCCAGACTCGAACGTGTTCGCAATGATGGACGATGAGTAATCCCCACAGTTTATCCGTTTGAAGGATAGGGACAATCAAGCTGGCCTTGACTTGAAGGGACTCCAAGAACGTCACATAACAAGGCTCAAATCCCGCAGTGTAGATATCATTAACGACGCTAATTCGACCTTGCGCATAAAGTTTAGCGTACGTTTCGTCAAAACACGTATCAGTGATCTCTTGGTTTAAGAGGGGGTGCCACGGTTCCTTTACAGACTCAGCCGAGATTGTGCCACTCCAATCCTTATTAAAGCGATAAATCAGCACCCGGTCTGTCTGTAAGAATTTTCGAACTTCAGTAACCGTCGTGTTTTGAATTCTTTCGAGATCAAGAAATTTACGAATTCGTTGGGTAATTTCGCTAATGAGTTTTTCTTTTTCGACTTGCTGTTGGAGCTTACCTAGCGTTTGTTGCAACGTCGCTGCCATGTTATTGAAAACAAGCTGGAGACTGCCAATCTCGTTATATCGCTTAATCGTTGCCCGTCGATCTAGATTCCCCTGAGTGAGCGCCTGGGCCAAATCATTCAGATCATTCAGTGGGTTAAAAATCTCACGCCGAAAAAGCACAAGGGCAGAAGCAGTCACAATCGCAATAATGAGGCTGGAGGTGATCGCCCCCGCCGTAATTGAGTTCACAATTTCTTGCCGTACGCTGTGGGTTGAATAGCCCAGGCGAATTTCACCCAGCACGTCATCTCCAACCTGAATCGGAACTCTAATTTCACGAACATCGGGAAACTGTTGAATAGCCTCAGTAATGGATATTGAATCTGAGGTTTGAAGATTAGCTTGGGCTTCTATTAGATAAGTATTGGTATTATCTAAATATTGAGTGAGTGGCCGACCTGTCGGTGACACTACGAGACTGTAGATAATATCTTTATCTCTCGTTACTTGCTCCATCAGGCGTTCTAACGAAAGAAAGTCAAGCTTCAAGATGGCCTCTGGGCTAACGGCTTTGAGCAATTGAACTTTACTCTCAATGCGTTCTTCTAAATGCTCTAAGTCTTCGTTTGTTTCACGGGGAATATGAATTGCCAGGATTGAAAGCTGTACGGCAACAAGGATGGCTGTTGTGATCCCCAAGTACCGAACAGTGATGCTGTTGAATAGGTTTTTGCGAGAGTTCTCCATTAGCTACTCCATTGATAGGCCCCGATTGATTCCCCGATTCATTAGAAGATTAGATTGGGCGATCGCTCATCAATCCACATCCCAGCTTCTGAGCTGTAACGTTTCGATCAGATCGTGAATCGATTGATAGTCAACTGCCTCAGTAAAGCGCTCGACCTTCGCAGCCGCAAGGGCAGAATGACCTTCAGATAAGGATAAAAGTGCTGACTGTACCGCATCACTCAGTTGTGGATCTGTGTCCGGTAAAGCTGCAATGGGCCATTCTGGATAGAGGGCTGTCGTATGAGCATAGACAAAGGAATCGCCCACTGGTTCTAGAACTCGGATATTATCCAAGTTGTCGATCAAGTCATTAGCGACCATTTTCTCAAGTTGGCCCGTCCGAATAAACCCCGCATCCAGGGTTCCGTTTAGAACTGCAAAGACAATGCTATCTTGAGACGGATTTTCGAGAAATGCACCAAACTCTCGAAACGCATCAATATTGTTTTGGCGCAAATGGTAAACCTGAAATAAGCATCCCGCTGCTGCCGTTTCAAAATCCACACACGCTACTCGCTTTCCTCTCAAGTCTTCCAGGGTCTGGATACTACTATCTGCCCTGACAATGATAAGAGCACTAAAATAAGTGCCCAGTTGAGGACGAGAATGGGTCACTAAAAATTCAGTGTCGTACAGTCGTTGGACTTGAACCGCAGCCAGTGAGTTATTGATAATGAAATCGATCTCACCCCGCTCAACCGCTGTAAACTGACTTTCTTGAGTCAGAGTTACTAGCTCAAACGGTTTGTTGAGTGCATGAGAAAGATATTCAACTAAAGGAGCATACCGTTGATGAACCGACAAAGCACTATCAATGGCCAACACTCCAATACGAATGGGCTGTTCATCAGACACCGAGTCTTCAGAAACGAGCGAACTCGACGCAGTGGCTTCGGAAGAGGCAGTTGACAGCGTTGCGGGAACTGGATTTCCCTCAGGAGAGTCTACCTTCTGACATGCACTTAGACCCAACAGTAAGAACATGCCAAGCGCTAACGATGCCGATACGTGGTTGGAATGCAAGTCCATAATGAGATTAGGTTCCTCCGTGAAAGACACAACAATTTTTCGGGTGCTTGCAATCGTCAATGAGTAAGTTGAAGGTCTACCGTTGTAAGGACCTGACCTTTACGGTAGATGGCAATTGAATTTCGCCCACTTCTCTTTGCGTGATACAGCGCTTGGTCGGCAAAATTCAACAAATCAGATGGATGCAAGTCTGGAGTTGCAATGAGGCTGGCAATGCCCTGGCTGATGGTGACGTATTTATGCATTCCCTTAGATTTTTTGTGAGGAATCCTCAACGCTTTAATACCCTCCTGCAAATTAGTGGCGACTTCTAAAGCACCACTCAAGTCAGTCGAAGGCAAAATAGCAGCAAATTCTTCGCCTCCATATCGGGCCATAATGTCAGTTGCACGTTTTGCGGCTTTTTGTTTAAGGGCTCGGGCGATGTGCTTCAGACAGGTATCCCCGTCTTGATGCCCATAGGCATCGTTGTAGAGCTTGAAATAATCAATATCAAATAGAATCAGCGAAACATGCTTTTGCTCGCGTAGCGATCGCTTCCATTCACGATCCAGACATTCATCAAAGTAGCGACGGTTCGCTAACCCGGTCAAACTGTCTGTGATGGTCTGGACATGCAGTTTGTAATTCGCTTGTTCTAACTCGTTGTAGTAGTATGCTTTCTCAAGTAGATTTCTAACGCGCCGCCGCAAAATGGGCCAGTGTATCGGCTTCGTAACGTAATCCGTTGCGCCAACGTCAAACGCCCAATCCACGGATGACTGGTCTTCTAGTCCGGTTACCATGATCACGGGGAGGTTCTCTGTCCCAGGGAGCTTGAGTAGTTCTGTACAACACTCAAAACCATTCATTTTAGGCATCATGGCATCAAGTAATACTAGGTGAGGCTGAGTCTGTTCATAGAGCGACAGGCACTCTTCTCCATCGCAGGCTTCTACAACTTGATAGCCTTCTTGGGTGAGCGCACGACACAGCATCTGACGAGATACGCGATCATCCTCAACAACAAGAATTAGAAATGATTCGGCAGGAATGGACATGACGCATGCACAATGTACTCTTCCAAGATTCCCGTTTGCCTGAGAACTCTAACGTTGTGCTGAGAGAATAGAGTGTCAGCGGCTTCACTCAGCTCGATCGCGCGATGCATCTCATTCGGATGCATCTCATTCGGAACGTCTGTGGAAAAGGCCCATGAGAGTGAGGGCGATCGCCCCCATGTCAAAGGTACAAATCTGCACCTCATCAGTCCTGATAGCCCTACGGGTTAAGGGTTGAGCATGTTTTCCCCGCTGAGCCAGAGAAACATGCGGTTCTCATGTCCTGGCGCAAATGCCTAAAGCGATATCTTTGTCGATCAGCCAAAATGTGCTAAGCATTTTGATGATGAGAGGTGGTGACTATGGAAGGATTCAGCAGCGTGTTTTGGGAATTGGTACTGAGAAGCATCGGACTCGATCCGGGTGCTTACCAGCAAATCAACCAGATACCATTGGGATTTGCGATCGCCCTTCTCATCGTGCTCATTGCAGGCATTTCTCAAACCCTGGGGCAATGTATCGTTCTGTTTGTAAATCGGGTGCGTCCTATCCGCTTCGCATTGAGTACCCTTGTCTCTGGTTTTCTCTTTGTCTGCACATTCCTGTTTTGGGGACTCAGCATTGAAATCGTCACGCGGCTCCTGTTTAATGCCACTCCTCATTTCCTGACGACATTTCGCACGCTGGGCTTAAGTTATGCGCCACAAATGCTGGGATTTCTTGTAGCGCTGCCCCATTTTGGGATTCCGCTCTCGGTGCTGCTTTCTATTTGGAGTTTGCTCTCTCTTGTGGCTGGTATTCAGGGCGTAGAGGCACTCAACGGAGATGGGGTGTGGCCGGCCTTGCTGAGTGCAGGGTTGGGATGGGTTGTCCTACAGCTTTTACAACGAACCGTGGGGCAGCCCGTGATGAATATGGGGCAATCGCTTCTCAATTGGGCGGCGGGCACACAAATCGTTCAAGATCGAGATGAACTGCGTCAACTGATTAATGAAGGACGGGTGAATGAAGGGCGGGGTCAGAGTGCGTCGTCTGAGTTTTCATCAGAGAAGCTTTCTTGGATGGAGACGACTAAAGAAATCAGGCCGAAACGCCTCTGGCAATCGAGACGCGTGTGGGCGATCGCCGCCGCCCTATTCATCTTGGTGAGTGCAGTTTTAACCGCCTTTCGTGAGAATATTTCGCTCTGGTATGCAACCCTCGACGAAACCCTCACCTTGACGCTCAATCTCATCACCATGGGCGGCATTGCCGTTGGTATCGCGACTCTCCTGACCCCGCTAGAATCACTTGGCTGGTGGGCAGGATGGTATGGGGACGATGTCCTGGTGTACCACGGCGAACAACTTGAAGACATTCCCGATACGCTGAAAGCCGATCGCTATGTGATGTATCTCGATGGCATTAATCAGGGAAGCTATACGTATCTGCCGGAAGTTGAGCATTTTCTTGTTGAATTGGCAGAAGCCTTACCCGACAACATTCGAGTCATTCGGGGCATTATGCCTTACTCCGTGAGCAATCGTTCCTTGAGTGAAGGGGCTCCCCTCGCCTTCGTGTGGCGCATGGTCGATTCACTGACGGCGGGGAATCCGAACAGTCCCATCTCATTTTTTATCAACATTCGCAATGTAGTTGCAGTGGCCGTATCTGCCGACCCCCGCTATGGCCCCATTCAGAATCAAGGGCTGGCCCAAGTCTTGTTTGATAGTCTGGTATATCACGGCTACACCCCTGGAAGTAAGGTACCCATCTCGCTGATTGGACATAGCGGTGGAGGACAAATGTCTATGGGAGCGGTTCCTTATCTGAAGAAGGCGACTCAAGCTCCTGTTGAAGTGATTTCGGTGGCGGGAGTGCTCAGCGGAAATGTGGGGGCGATGGATGCCCAGCACCTCTTTCATCTCGTTGGGGAAAAGGATCTGGTGGAAAAATTGGGGCCAATCATGTTTCCGGATCGTTGGCCCATTGCGTTTCTTTCGGTTTGGAACCGAGCCAAGCGACGAGGGAAAATCAGCCTCATTTCTCTCGGTGACGTCGGTCACAATGGCGAGACGGGACCTTTTGGGGCAGATGACTATCTTGCGGATGGACGCAGTTTCTTGCAGCAAACGCTGGACTTAGTGACGGGTATTTTACTCAAAGACTGGACGCTGACGGGCTTGGACATTAGTGAATTCATTCAGCCCAGCAATTACGAGCAATACATGCAGGCGGCGATGAATCAGCCGAAGAGTTACCCTATTCTGCAAAACGTACCGGGCGATCGCTACCAGCCCATCGGTGAATGGATGGGGCGGTTGGTCTTACCTTCTGTGGATAATCGCACCAATCCCCGGTGTGTTGGGTTTGAAGTTCATCATGCTCCGGCGGATTATTCATTCCTCATCGGTTCAACGGTGACGCTGGCATGGAAGAACGATCAGGATGTGAACCCCTACGTTCAGCTCGTCACCCAGAATGTTACGTTTGTTGACCAGACTCGCACCAGTCAGCAGCAGGGAAATGTTCATCCTGAGCGCATTAATCCTTGGAGAAATGTGGATCCCCTGGAGTCCCTTGCAGGTGCCCATCCCATTGATGATGTGATGGTGATGCTCCCGGAGTCTGTTGATGTTCACCCGTCTTCCAATTCTGATGAAACGACTTCTAGTGAGACGGCCTCTCGTGACACCCCTTTTGATGACATTACGTTGCGCATTCAGCGCGATCCGATCCAAATTTCGGGGCGCTACTATGCACTGGTTCAAATCCTTCAGCCTTTGGGTGACGAGCAGTTTCGGGTGCGGCACTACAACCGATCCTCCAGGCAATTTGACGGAGCAGAAGAAACGGTGTGGATGCCCCCTGTTGTTGCCGACCGCAACGGCGTCTTACCTTCGACCACTCAGGGTATCGAGCGATCGCCCTGCAACGAATCGGGATGGTACATCTATGGCGCACAGAATCACGAGGGACAGTTTGTGGTACGAGCGATCGCCCCTCGTTCACTTTTCTCTCTGCATCCCGACCAGACGCTGACCGGAGAACACGATACCCTGCATCACATCAACTACGATTACTGGAAAGACATCGTCGCTCAAAAGGGTCAGATCTCTCGTGCCTTGCTTCATCCGGATGTCTCAGAATCCCCGTCTGCCCCTCCCCCAACGATTGAGCAGCTTTATCAGGTGGGCGATCGCCTCTTACTCATGCATGTCTACGGTGGCATTGGCGGCGACAAGGCTGAATTTGCACCGATGGGGATTTTCTTCGGACACTTTGCCTATGGTATTGCCCGCGTTATCCATGAACCCCTCGCCGACGAACCGCAGTTCACCATTGAATACCGCCAGATTTATACCCACAATCCCGATGGCATCATCGCCGGAACGCTGCATTGGACTCGCTACATGGGCGATCGCCAATTTGGCTGGCTAGGCACACGACCCACCTCCGACATCCTGATCCGGTTTCCCCCGCTGACCAAAGACTACGATTTTGATGGAGTCACATTTTCTCCGTTTCAACTATTAATCCGTGAGCTGGATGTGATGGCTGCTCGCTATCGAACAGGAGATGGGACAGGAACAACTTTCGTTAGTCCCGTAAACTCTTGCGTGCAGGATGCGAGTCAAGCACTCTATGTGTCGCTCAAACGCATGGTGGCACAGATTCAGCTCAATCCGTTGATTGTGAAATGGTTGCGGGATCACCCCGACCATCCCCAAACGGAGCGGTTCAAGCAACTGAGTTCCTTAGTGCAGACTCTTGAACGGACCCTAACGCCATTGGGAGTTGTGCGGTCTGACTGGGAGCAGAACAAACCCACCTTGGGCGGATTTCCCGTTGAGACCCCCATGCAAACGATTTTGTTTACCCTGTCGAGTTGGCGATCGCTCCTTCCTCGACTGGCCAATGACTTAATTGCGATGGTCTTTCTCCAACTTGGCGCAACCCTATGGGTGCTGCGAACCAATCAAGTTGGGGGACATGACCCAGAGATCGAGCCCATTGCACCGACCGACTTTAGCTCTCAGGTGCCTAAGCTTAAAAAGCCTAATATCCAAATCTAAAGCGGTGCAATCCGGCGGGTTAGATGATCCGGGTTAGATGATCCGGGTTGGAGCTCCATCAAGCATTTTGACGTTGTTGAACCTGAGCAACACGACTTGGCAAAAGAAGCAGTGGCAAAAGAAGTAGTGCCAGAAGAGTAGAATCTCCAAGCATTTCAGGACATGATGGTTAAGCACCTTAAATTTATTTTAAGAAATCAAAGAAATGGAGTTATGAATCATTCCATTTTGGGGATTCTGAGTCTAGGTCTTAATTATAGAAGTATTTAGAAGATATCTATGGCGCTTTGCAAGTGCGTTAAGTACAAAAACAGTTGTGTGGGGTGCGCCCCACGCAACTGTACTTAACCAACGCGATGGCCCGATGATAGGTTATTCCAGTTTCTTAGCCGTCGATAAGTTTGACATGTGTTAAATGGTAAGTTCCACACTCTCCCCTCACACAGATATCGAGGATAACGGTGTCACATCGCAATTGCCCCGCCATGAAAACACCGTTATCCATCCTTATTGCCTGAAAAAACGAGAACAGACTCTATTGGTTCAAACCTCGTTATTCCCCTCGCTGCAAGACACCGATATTTCTGTTGGTGTCGAATCCGATCTTTTCTCATACCTAAAAAAACTATCGATCCATTGCGTTTATATTGACCCAGAAATAGGCGAGGCCCATCTATCGTTTTGGAACGAACTATGTCAGCAGGTTGACCTGCCTCTTTATCTTCAATTGCCGGAAGGTGACTATCCTGCAAACTTATCTCCTCGATTCTGGAAAATCAAGCGAGTTTTAGATTGGTTCGCGGCATTGGTTCTCATCATAGTCCTCAGTCCCCTTCTGTTATGTATCGCAATACTTATACCGATCAACTCCTCCGGCGAAGTTTTTTATAAGCAGTGGCGCGTTGGTTATGAGGGAAGGTTATTTAAGATGTGGAAATTCCGCACGATGGTGGCCGATGCAGAAACGCTCCATCAACAGATACTCGGGCATCAAGACGGCTTGCATAAGCATTGCAACGATCCACGGATGACGTCAATGGGTCGCAGTCTTCGCAAATACAGTCTAGATGAGTTGCCTCAGCTTTTTAATGTTTTACGTGGAGAAATGAGTTTAGTCGGCCCTCGTCCTTGGGCACTCTATGATGCGGTGCGGATACCAACATCATTGCAAGGGCGCTTGCGTGCAATGCCTGGTATTACAGGGGAATGGCAAGTGAATGGGCGATCGCACTTACGAGATATCGTTCAGGTCACTCAGTGTGATTTAGAGTATCTCCGAACATGGTCCATCATCCGAGATCTTAAATTGCTCCTCCTCACAATTCCGAAAGTGTTATTAGGCATCGGTGCATATTAGTTAATTTTCCACCTTATAACTAATCAAGAATTCCTATGATGAACAACCTTCAGGAAACTCCAATAGAGCCATCAAACGTCTTAGCTACGACGAATGGCCAGACTAAGGATACGTTCAGTACAGAACAGACACAAAATAGCGATCCGCATCACTATAGGCTTATTTGGTTTCAACATTTTCATAAAGCAGCTGGAACGTCTATTGTTAAATTAGCTGATATTAACCACGAAGTGTTTTATTCGAATCACGATAATGGCAATCCTCTAGATTCAGACGGAAAGGAAATTCCACTTTGGCAGCTCTCTGATGACGAATTAACTCAATTCATTGATCATTGCGAGAATACTGGCATAACTTTTATTGCCAACGAATGGGGAGCCCCCAATTTCGAACTCCTCTCCTCAGACCCTAGAGTTGTTCTGGTGACGTGCTTGCGAGATCCATTAAAACGATTTCTCTCAAATTTTTATTTTGATTATTGGTCCGGTTATACGAACTACGGAGACATTGAAAACTATATCAATTCAGATGGGTGCTTCACCATGTTTGACTATTACTGTCGAATTTTATCTGGGCATCATGACAAATCGGAACCTCTAGACCACAGCCAGTTTGAAGTGGCGAAATCTAACCTCAGTTACTTTGACCATATTATGGTTTTAGAAGACAAAGAAGCATTCTCAAAATTGCAGAATTTTCTGAATTGGGATATTAAACTTGATAATCTTCATCAGAATAAATCAAACCAGTTCAATCGACGTGTTCTTAAGTTAATTCTAAGTGGCAGAGTCGATTTAATGTGGAGAAGGCTGAGTCACTTGAGACGGAAACCGACGCAAGAATTCTTGCATGTATTTCAGCAGGGAAATAAGTGGGACATCCGCTTGTACGAACTTTCAAAGCAATCGTTGGCTCAACGAACTTCTCATGAATAATTCACTCCTCTGTCAACTATCTATACAGGTTCGAACATTCGTACCCGTCCCAGAAGTCATGCTGGCTGAGCGAAGTCGTTCGTTCTTACGTCTCCCAAAGGGAGAAAGCCAAAACCGATGCATAAAGTTCCCTAACTCCGATGGAGAGGCTAACGCCAACGACTCCGCTCAGGGGACGGTTACGAACATTCTATGGGTGTCTTATCTCTTTTAATCTTTACGGTTCCTAATTGTATAGCGATAACCACTTTGATTAAGTCATTCCTGTGAGGCAACTGGGTTATCCCCCAAAGATATCTTTGTCCTAAGCTCCGTGTCTACAACTGTACGCATTCCTGCTATTAGGGATCTCAAAATGAGTAACCAACCTACTAACTCACCAGCAACCGCTAGCCCTAATAGAATGCGCCGCGCTTTAGGCACGGTGAGACAAATTTTTCACGGAAAGCGTGCCGCCGCAGCGATGGTGCAAACATTAGCTGTACGGGTTTTTATTCTTGGAATCAACCTGGTCACAGGTGTGGTCACCGCACGGAATTTAGGCCCCGATGGCAGAGGTGAACTGGCTGCAATAATGCTTTGGCCGCAACTATTGTCATACCTGCTTACTCTTGGCTTACCTGCTTCTATCATCTTTAATCTCAAACGTTATCCTAAACAGCGGAATTATTTCTTTATCGCTTCGCTACTATTGTCGTTGGGATTAGGGGCGATCGCCACTATCGTTGGAGTAATTGGTTTGCCCTATTGGTTATCCCAGTATTCATCGGAAACAATTTACCAAGCTAGAGTCTTAGTGGTTTTAGCTCCTATATCACTTTTATCGCTAGTCATGGTAGCGTTTTGCGAGGTAGAAGGGGATTTTACTGTTTCCAATCAGTCTAAATACTTGCTCCCTGTCTTTACGCTCATCGCGCTACTTATTCTCATGGGATGTCATCAAATACATCCCATTACAGCTGCATTGGCTTACATGCTACCGAGTATTGCAATTACTGGATGGTTAGTTCGACGGATCACTCCCTATTTCCAGCCTCTTGTCTTTCGGTGGGCACGTATTCGAAAGTCGGGATACCGATTATTTTTCTATGGCTTGCAATGCTACGGGATCGACTTACTTACAACACTTTCCAATCGTCTGTTGGGCCAAGCACTCGTCATTGGCCTTCTTAACCCTGCTGCAATGGGCCTCTATGCCGTTGCCTTTAGCATTTCACGAATGCTCAATCTCTTTGAACAGGCCGTAATCTCAGTCCTTGTGGCAAAAACATCAGCACGCCCGATTCCAGATATTGTGAAGTTGACAGGTTGTGCCGCACGAGTCACCACAACACTGACAGTGTTATGCGTTATCCCACTGACGATACTTTGCCCTATCTTATTGAAGTTCTTATACGGCGATCAATTTCTTGGAGCAGTCCCCGTGTTCCGGTGGTTATTACTTGAAGTTACGTTAGGTGGAACAACCTGGGTATTGTCGCAAGCCTTTATGGCAGCAGGAAAACCAAGTATGGTCACCCTTTTTCAGACATTTGGAGTGGGTCTTTCAATTCCCTTGCTACTGATTTTAGTGCCAAAGTACGGCCTTGTGGGTGTTGGGTATGCATTACTCATATCGACAACCGTTCGCTTTTTGCTGGTCTTAATCTCTTATCCACGCGTTCTCAAACAGCCCATTCCTAGTCTACTTATTTGTATTGAAGACGTACGGTTTATGCGTAAACAATTGGCTTAATTAAGAATTCGACCTGTATTTCCACTGTATTTCCACTGTATTTCCACTGGATCTCCACTGGATCTCCACTGTGAATCGGCTGTTGCAGAGCTGTTTTTTCCCTTATGTAAAGACTTGAGTCAGTTAAACCCAATGAAAATCACCCTCTTAATTCCTACCTATCGTCGCCCCCAGGATCTTATGCGCTGTTTGAAGGCGATCGAAAACCAAGATCGACTGCCTGATGAAATCGTGGTCGTTGTAAGAGATACAGACACGGAAACTCAGGAATCTCTTAAAGAATCGTTCAAGCACGATTTATCGACAATAGGGTCAACTCCCGTATGTGAGACAACAATGGGAGGGACTATCTCTCTTAAGGTTGTTACAGTTTATACGTATGGCGTCGTCGCAGCGCTGAATGCAGGACTAGAGAAAGTAACAGGTGACATTGTTACGATCACCGACGATGATACCGTTCCCCATTCTCATTGGCTTTCTCGAATTGAACAGCACTTTTTAAAGGACCCTAAGGTAGGGGGGGTTGGAGGTCGAGATTGGCTATATTTTGGGGACATTCTCCAGTCTGGTGAAGCGTTAAGCGTGGGACGCTTAAGATGGTTTGGTGCTCGTACTGGGAATCATCACTTGGGCATTGGCAAAGCTCGATCCGTGGAAATTCTCAAGGGAGCCAATATGAGTTTTCGGCGTGAAGCAATTGGAACGCGAAAGTTTGATGAACGCTTTAAGGGAACTGGGGCACAGGTTCATTTTGAAATGGCCTTTAGTTTAAATGTTAAAAAAGCAGGTTGGACGCTGATTTATGATCCTGAAGTCTCCATTGATCATTTGGCTGGCCCCAGATTTGATGAGGACCAGCGCCATCAATTTAATGCGTTAGCATTCACCAATGCGGTTCATAACGAAACATTAGCCCTTTTAGACTACTTGCCGTTCGTTAACAGAATTTTCTTTGGGATGTGGAGCATTTTGGTTGGGAACCGAGATGCTTTTGGTCTCGTTCAGCTCATTCGATTCTTTCCTACTGAAGGTAAAATTGCGTGGCAAAAATGGCGATGTAGCTTAAACGGTCGCTGGCAAGGATATCGCACATGGGCACAGCACTGAAACGTAGTAGGTCGCGATCGCCACTTTGATGAAGATATTTTTGTGGAACCGCCCTACTGCCCTACC
>JAYKJC010000547.1:0-3213 GCA_035285885.1 Leptolyngbyaceae cyanobacterium
CAGAACGGAATGTCGGCATTTTGATTACCGACCATAACGTTCGAGAAACGCTTGCTATTACCGATCGTGCTTACATTATGCGAGACGGTGAAGTGCTGGCAGGTGGCAGCGCTGAGGAACTGTATAGCAATCCCCTAGTGCGTCAACACTACTTGGGTGAAAACTTTCAACCTTAATCCAAGGCTTGAGAACTCCAAGCTTGAGAACTCCAAGCTTGAGAACTCCAAGCTTGATAATCCCAAACTTGATAGGTTCAAGCTTGACAGTTCAAAACTTAATTCAACGACTCGTTCTTTTCTAATCGGCTAGCGTTATGGCTTCCAGTTTCCCACGTTCCCCCAACAAAAGCCTCTCACTGATGGACTGGCTTCCGAAAATTTCAGTGATGGATCGGTACATCGCAACCGAGCTGTTCTACCCATTCTTGTTTGGCGTAGGAGCCTTCTCCTCACTGGGAGTTTCGGTTGGAGCCCTCTTCGAACTCATTCGTCGAGTTTCAGAATATGGCTTGCCGATGTCGATTGCATTTCGGGTTTTTCTCCTCAAACTGCCCGAATTTGTTTCGTACTCCTTTCCAATGTCGGTGCTGCTTGCCACTCTGATCACCTTCAGCCGCTTTTCTAGCGACAGTGAAATGATTGCGCTCAAGGCTAGCGGTATCAGTCTCTATCGAATTATTATCCCGGCTTTGGTTATGAGTGTGTTAGTCACTGGAATCAATTTTGTGTTTAACGAAGCCATCGTTCCAGAAGCCAACTATCAGGCCACCGCGACGCTAGAAAACGTTCTTGACGATAATGATCCGTCCTTTCAGAAGGAAAACATTTTGTATTGGGACTATGCCGATGAAGATGATGAAGATCTAAGGCGTCTGTTTTATGCTCGTCGATTTGATGGCGATCGCATGTACGGTCTCACAGTCCTCGATTTTTCTCGGCAAGGTCTGAGTCAAATCATCAGTGCTCAGTCTGCAAAGTGGAACGCACCGGAACAAACCTGGGATTTTTTCGATGGGGCGATTTACCTGGTGTCAGAGGATGGTTCTTACAGCAACATTCTGAGGTTTGGGCAACAGCAGGTGCAAATTCCTCGCACCCCCCTCGATATCGCGTCAACGGAACGTCGGCAAGCCAGTGAGCTGAACCTGGCAGAATCATGGGAGCGGGTTCGACTGTTGCGTCAACGGGGGAGTCGAGAGCGGCTGAGAGAATTGCTGGTTGGCATCCATCAAAAATATGCCCTGCCCTTTGCCTGTACGGTGTTTGGTCTGGTGGGAGCGGTACTGGGCAGTCAGTTGAGAAAAACGGGGCGTGCGACGAGCTTTGCAATTAGCGTACTGGTGATTTTCACCTACTATTTGATCTACTCCATCTGTAGTGGATTGGCGCTGAGTGAAAGTGAAGTGCTGAGTCCGCTCGTCGGCGCGTGGCTCCCTAATGTGTTTGGCTTCATGATTGCCGGGTTTCTTCTGATACGCGCGGCTCGCTAATTTGCCATACTAGGAGGATCTGGTTGAACACGATCGCCCTCTTGAAAATAGGTTCTCATTCATGGCTTTCCCTCATCATCCCAATCATCGATTTATTCAAGATATTAAGGTGCTGTTCAAGCGCAAACCCAGGGTGATGTCCGTCGGGATTGGGGTGGTTGGACTGGCGGCGATCGCCCTCAGCACCCAGTCGTTATTTCGAGGTTCAGCTTCCTCAGACAATCCCTCTCCAGAAGCCTCTGCTCTTGTTGAAAGGCTGCAAAATTCATCCAATACTGATGCTCTCGAAGGAAATGAACGCTCCATCGAAGAAAGTGACATCAGTACAGATATCGACACCCTTGAAGTCTTATTAAGCGGCAGCGAGTTAAGCGGCAGCGAGCAAAACGAGGATTCTGAACAATCGCCCCCCCAATCATCACAGAGCGGAAGCCGTTCGCCATCATCCCGATTCTCATCGTTGCTTGACCCCAGCAGCCTAGCCGCCTCTACAGGGACTACCACACACAATCAAAACCAACGGGGAACCTCCTCCATGTATGAGGACCTGTTTCAGCCGATTACCCTTTCAGACCATCCTGGGATTTCAGCGTCTGTCCCCAGTTTGTTATCTACCACTCCGACAGTCTCCAGCACAGGCCAGCCATCCGTCCTGCGTTCCCAAGGCTTTCTAAACGCCAACAGTTCTGACCTGCCCTCAGAGCAATCAGGAACCTTGCCCGTCACGTCTTCTCTCAGGAATGGACGTGAGTCCATCGAAGGACGCTCAACGAACGGCTCGGGCTATGATTTGCCAGGCTCCAGTCTGACCGCCAATCAACGTCGTTCATCGACGGGGTTACCCAGCGTCGAGGCCACTTCCTTGACCAATGGCATCTTCTCGACACCTACGGACGGGGTGTTCCTGCAATCTGCCCCCTACCCTGGAACCACCGGATACACTCTCCCTCAAGCTCTGCGATCGCCCGTCAATCCCTATACTCAGCAGGTGAATCCGCAGTTTGCTCCTGCAATCTCCGGCCAAACCATCATTTCGCCCCTGACGATCGTGCCTAACGCTCAGGTCGGAACCCCTTTCGTTCCCTTGGGAGCCCAGTCAACCTTTAATCGTTCGTCCAACCTATCGCCATCATTGACGCCAACTTTTCCCTCCATTCAACAGCCTGCGTTTACCATTCCTCAGAATTCGTTTGCAGCGCCAGCAACGCTTCCATCCACCGACACTCGATTCAACGGCGGCGGACGGGGAGGAGAATTCAATACATTTTCTAATCCTTAGGCCACACATCGTACAAAAATTATGGTGTGGGCGCAGCGCGCCCCACCCCACCCCACTTAACCAACGCGCATCGCTGTAACTCTACAGGCTTACGAATGCTGCCTACCGCAAGAACGCAGGAAGGTCGATGGGCGTTCCTGTGTCGTCGTTGTCATCATCGTCTTTCTCCTGCTTCTGCGATTTAGGAGATAACGTTGGTGCGGGCCAATTGGGATTTGTTTTGTCTGCATCTGCGGGTCGCTGAGGCAGGGTCACAGACTGCTGCTGCGGTTCTTCCTCAGCTGCATCTGAAGGGAGGGAGGGCTCGGATTTTTCTGTCCCTTGAGATTTGGACTGGGCTGAAGGCGACACGGAGAAAATCAGAGAACTGAATGAGGTTCGTTTTTGAAACGCTTTGCCATCACTCGGTGGCGTGTAGAGAGAAACGTCTCGCAGGGTTTTCTCT
>JAYKJC010000548.1:0-3859 GCA_035285885.1 Leptolyngbyaceae cyanobacterium
GTGATTGACTTGCATCTAGCGCGCCTGCAAGAGCAGATGGCGGTATCGCGATCGCTCTTCACCCATCTCAGCCAACTGGCTCAACAGCTCCAAACCTCTCAGTCCGTTGCGGTTGAAGACCTGATGACCACAATGGAGACGATCACCATGACCCAGCAATATTTGACCCAAGAACAGCACGATTTACTCGAAGCTCGACTCCAGCAGGGAGAGGCCGAATGGCAGCAGTTCCTGACCCAAGCGCGATCGCATCGAGCCGAGGGTCGCGACCTCAACGATCCGGAGGTGCAGCAGATGGCGCGACAGTGGCGAACCAGTATTCTCGGGTTTGTTAGTGGCGATCTCCAGCTCTACGAAGCCCTGACTCAGCTATATCAACAAGAAGGCGCTGAGGCGGCGAGCTGGGGCACGTTGGATGCGCCGACTTTGGAATACATTCTCAAAGCGGTGGCGATGCTATCCATGCGGGAAGAGTTAGTCGGGTTTGCGTTGGGTCGCTTAGCGCCAGCAACCCATGCGGTGCTTACCCAAGGCCAGTCAGCCATGCGAAACAAGTTGCAGATTCACGATTTTATGGGTACAGAAGGACTGCTGCTGGGACTGCTCGCCGTGGAAACGAGTGTGGCAGCCCAGGCTCTGGGGGAACAAGGCGTGGATTTTGCCACAGCAGAGACCCTATTTCGCGACTGGTTAGCCGACTGCGCTACGCTACCACCTGCCGAAATCCCTGCCAAGATGCCGTTTACCCCCCGCGCCCACCGCGTATTAGAACTGGCCGATCAGCAAGCGAAACAGCAGGGAGAAGATCAGATTACCCCGCAACATTTGCTGCTCGGCATTTTGCAAGAGGGCGAAACGGGGGGCGGCATGGCCATGCGGGTTTTGCAGGCGTGTCGAGTGAACTGCGATCGCGTGAAGCAACGCCTCAGTCCCTAGAAGGTAAAAGTCTTGCAGACGGTCACCTACCCGGGGCGTATCTTATATCCCCACATCCAATCCCCACAGCGGGGGACTACGGCTCCCCACATCCATTTGTAACTTTGATCAGACATCCAAACAGGAGACTGATCATGAATGTGCAGAAGCAACTGCTTGCAGTGGAAACGAAAGCCAAGCTATCCACCCTGTGGATATTCGTCTTACTCAACGTCATCTTTCGCGATCTGCATGAGTTTGCCAGGCCCGGATTTATCGAAGAGCTAATGAACGGACAAGTATCAGAGCAAATGATGCTGTTGGCTGGCATCATGATCGAGGTGCCGATCGCCATGGTGCTCTTCTCTCGACTCTTGCCCTATGGAGCTAATCGCTGGGCCAACATCATTGCCGCCGTAATTCTCATCTTACTTGCGACGGCATATGGTACAAATGATCTGGACGACATCTTTTTCCTGATCGTTGAGATTGCCGCGCTGTCATTCACAATTTGGTCGGCCTGGCGATGGCGAAACCCGCTTCTCCGGCAACCGGCAATTTCTCAGGAAGTTTCGTCATGACCGCAGTTGTAATCAATGCATAGAGGAGAAATCACCGTGATTAAAGGAAGCTGTTGTTGTGGTACCGTTCAATTTGAGTTGAGTGAAGTGCCCAGCATGATGGGCACTTGCCACTGCAGCCGATGCCGCAAAGTAGGCGCTAGCACTCTCGTATTCGTCAAAGCTGACACGTTTCAGATCACTCAAGGGCGCGATCAAATTGCTACCTACCCGGCAGAACATCCCTACAAGTACGATCGCTGTTTTTGCTCGGTCTGTGGCTCTGCCCTGGGAGAGGTGCTATCCGAAGAGGATTCATTTCCCTTGGCGGCCAACTGCATTGACAGTGATATTGGTCTAGAAAATAGCTTTCATGAGTTTGTTGCGGAAAAACCGAACTGGCTCAAAATAGGCGATACTGCCCAGCAATTTGATCAGCATCCGTTTAAGACATAGGTGCAATGAGGTGAAGGTAAACAAAAAAGGTAGGGATGAGCTTCTATTTTTGGGGCCAAAGAAGATGACCTCCTTAATTGGTCTTTAGGAAGGAGGAGTGAATGGTTGATTCGATCACACAAGAAATGGAGATTCAGTGCTCTATTGATCAAGCATTTGAGTTATTCACCCATGGTTTTGGAAAGTGGTGGCCTCGCGAGTATTCGTGGTCCCAAGCAGGCATGGAATCGATTGGTATAGAGCCAAAAGTAGGCGGTCGATGCACTGAAATTGGCCCAAAGGGCTTTCAGCTTGATTGGGGTAGGGTTCTGGAATGGAGGCCACCTGAGCGATTGACGCTCACTTGGCAAATTGGCCCAAATCGAGTTCCTCAGCCCAACCCAGAGAACGCCAGCACCATTGATATTGTCTTCAAAGCCGTATCAGATTCAGTGACTGAGGTGGTGTTTGAGCACAGAGATATCCATAAGCATGATGAGGGCGCACAGGCTTACAGAGATGCACTCAATTCTGACTATGGTTGGCCCTTCATTTTGCGCAGGTATGTGGATAGCGTTAACACCTAAAAGTCATTTGGCGGACGATATCGCATAACCCGTGTATTGACTTCAATTAAGGGAGTTTTTAGTGAACGTAATCTTAGTCTGTGGCCCGGTCGGAGCAGGAAAAACCACCTACTCCATTGACTTGGCAAAAGAAATCGATGCCATTCGATTCTCAATTGATCCGTGGATGCAGACCCTGTTTGCCAAAGATATGCAGTCCCTCGACTATGCCTGGATCTTAGAACGAGTCGAACGCTGTCACCAACAAATTTGGGAGGTGGCTGAGCAGATATTGGAACTCAATGGCAATGTCATTCTCGATCTGGGTTTCACCACCCAAAAACACCGCGATCGCTTTAAGGAGTTGAGTAAAAAAGTGAATGTAGATGCGGAAATTCATTATCTACAAGCGGCGATCGCCCTTCGCAAACAGCGCGTAAAACAGCGAAACGCAGATAAAAATCCGTCCCTATATTGCTTTGAAATCACTGATTTTATCTTCGATTTCATGGAAGGGAAATTTGAGCCGCCCCTTGACTCTGAACTGATCAATGGCCGCACCATCATTCTGGAAGATGAAGCAGCGGCCTAATTAGATAGATGCTTCAGACCCCCGGTTTCTTTATCTGCGGGCATACAAAAACTGATTTTGTCCAACAGAGAAACCAGGGGTCTCGTCATCTGAAATGGTTGCTCTAGAACCTGTAGTTATCCATTTATTGGAGTACATTACGATGAAAAAAGTTGCTGTATTTGGTAATACAGGCGCAGGAAAGTCCACCCTCAGCCGACGATTGGCAGATATAACAGGACTCCCCTGGGTGCCGCTCGACGTGTTGCAATATCAGCCCGGTGGTGACAAAGTCTCCCATGCTGAGTTTAAAGCTGCCCATGAAGGGGTGTTGCAGCAAGACCAATGGATCGTGGATGGCTTTGGTTCTTTTGATACCCTGTGGACTCGACTCGATACTGCTGACACTCTGGTATACCTGGATATGCCGGTATGGCGACATTACTGGTGGGTGACGAAGCGATTCTTGAAAGGAGTCTGGGTACCGCCTGCGGGGTGGCCGGAGCGCAGTCCGTTGCTCAAAGGAACGATGAAATCTTACACCACTGTTTGGCTGTGCCACACCAAACTGACACCCAGATATCGAGACTATGTGACAAAAGCCCAGCTAACAAAGCAGGTCTATCACTTGCGATCGCCCCAGGACATCGCCCAGTTCTACCAGGCGATCGCTGCTCAAACTGACGTATCCAGAAGCTGACCCATGACTCAAGCCATCAATTTATAGCGGTTTGCAACTACGTTAAGCACAAAAACTGGTGGTGTGTGGCGCACCGCGCCACACACCACCGTACTTAACCCAAGCGAATAGC
>JAYKJC010000549.1:0-2717 GCA_035285885.1 Leptolyngbyaceae cyanobacterium
CCCAAAACACCTTGCGTACCCTGCATTTGTCTTTGACGCAGGTTAATCATAGAAGCCTCTAACTCTGGTGACAGTAAACCTTGTGCGGCCAAGTTTTCCTCGCGCAACAATTTCACATCACCAGTGCGCTGACCTTTGGTCATAGGCAATACGGCCCCCTGAACAGTTGGGCTTAATTGACCTTGTGCGGGTTGCGCTGCTAATACTCCCCCTTGGCGCACAACATCACCTGCGTCCGTGACATTTACAACATCACCAATCTCATTTACCACCGCCTGTGGGGGTGCTTTTTTACCTACACCAGATAACTTTTTAGAAATAGCCCCACCAATATTAGCACCAAGGATACCAAGACCTCCGCCAAGAGCCGTCGAAATCGCAATGTCGCCTGCGCCGTATGGATCATCTTCTGTAGCTGATCCGATGGAATATAAATTTGCCCCACCTGCACCAAGAACGCCTGCGGTAGCTGCTGGTCTTGCCATTGCGATGTTTTTTGCACCCTGCACCACCTTTGCTGGTAAAGTCATAGCGGCCAAAGGTGCAGCAACACCCGCCTGCAACACACCGCCTGTTATGCCGCCTAGTATATTTGCGGCTGTATTTTCTTGCGCCCTGGCCAGATTGGCTTGATGGAATCGAAGTCTCTCTTCGTACGTTCCAAGGCCTCGCAATGCGTCAAGACGCGCGGCCAATTCATCACCCGTACCAAAAGACACGATGTCAGTTGCAACAGTCGGATACGCTTGCCCAAAGCCCATTGGCTTAGGCTTGGCCTGCGGCTCTGGCGCGGGTGTGCTGTACCCTAATTCAACCGCGAGGGCTTGAAGTTCAGCCATTTCTTCAGGGGTTAGTGCCATTTGCGCCCCCTGCTTTGTTCAATAACTCTAAAAGCCGCTGCTCTTTCGCAGCCCTATCAATTTCGGGAGTAGCAGGCGTAGGTATTTGGCCTTGTGGTACTGGATTTTGATATATATCCCCACTCGTCACACCTTGCATAAGTGCGCCTGATAATGCTTTTCGGTTTTCAGCGGCGGCAATAGCCCGTTTCCACACTTCAGCACGCGCCTCTGGTGGTAAATTGACACTACCCTGAACTTGCAACAATATTTGACGCTCACCTTCTGTAGGAGCCGCACCAAAAGTAGAGCGCAAGTTAGCCAAAGCCTGCTGCATCACTAGATTGTTTAGATTAATTGTGTTCAGTGCTTTTTCGTTCGTGCCACCTGTAGTGGACGCTAATAATTGATCCGCCTGCGCTCTTTCATCAGCAAATGGCCCCGTCAAAGTGGGCTTTTTATTTAACTCAAGCGCGTCTTGCAGCGATCTTATAACATTATCAGATGAGGTGTAAGCATCACGAGCCTCATAGAACTCTTTTTGCTCTGTTGCGCTTAATTTTCTTGGTGGCGCACCCGCAAACTCAAAACCTGCGGGCACAAAATCTTGTGTCGGCCTATAACCCATAGCGGCAAGCGATGTCATGTTCTGGATATTTTGCGTCGCAATATTTGACTCCAACAACAATCTCTGTTGAGCCAAATTCTCACGCTGGATCTCAGCCTCGTATGCCTTCAAGGCTAATGACCGCTCAAATTGATATGCATCGTTTGCCATTTTGCGCTTGGCCATATCCTCCTCGGCCCGCGCATTCTGGTATTTTAACGCCTCGGCCGTGGGAAGCTGCGCCATGTTGTACTCATCGGCCAGACCACGCAGGCCTGATTGGATTAAATCCCAATTTATACCGCCAGTTGCAGGCTGTGCTGGGGCTGGAGCTGGAGCTGGAGCTGGAGATGGAGCTGGTGCAGGCATAGGCATAGGCTGTTGCATCGGCATTGGTGAGGCTCGTTGCATAGGTGCAGGGTCCGCGTATGGGTCGTCAAAGGCCGTCAGCATTGTCTCATCAATTGGCGCAAAAACAGGATTGATTGCCGCTTGTGGCAACACACCCATTTGCGCTGGCAAAGGGGGCGGTTTTGTTGGATCAAATTCAGGGCCTAACACGCCGCTCATCTGTTCACACTCCGCAGTTGTGCCAATAGGCGGTTGTAGGCATCAAATTGCGGGGCAGAAAGACTGCTTACGGTTTGACCGTTCAACAGATTACCCATATCATCAACAGATAGATATTGCGCTTGGCCTCGTCCCGTGTTCACACCGATTTGAAACTGATTACCCCCCTTGCGCTCTACGCTTGCAAGATCAGACAATTGACGCACATCGTTTGTGGTCAGGTTTTTTAGAAAGTCAGACGTGCCGCCACCACCACTTTGCGCCGCCATAGCCGCACGCCGCTCCTCTTGGATACGCCGCAGGTCATCCGGGTTGTAGGGCGTAAACATCTGCATACCCTGTCCGTATGCCTGCTTGGCACGCTGGAATGATTGCGGGTTGAATAATCTGCTGTAGCCATATGATGCAGCGGGGTCAAAACCATAAAAGCCTATCATTTTCCCCCCAATAATTGTTTTAATGTTCCCGTCGGATCTTTGTATGCACCATACAACCCTAATCCAGTTTTGAGACCGCCTAAAGCCGTTTCAAAAATATTTGTAGATGCACGCGGCTGTGTCACCGATTGTGTGCTAAAGCCGCTAGATAGCTGCGTTAGCCTGTTAATGTACTGATCTAGTGCCTGCGGGTCTTGGCTCATTTCAAACTCAAAGCGGGCAATCTGGTCTTGCAACTGCCGCCCGAATAAATCTTCTCTCCGC
>JAYKJC010000550.1:0-9941 GCA_035285885.1 Leptolyngbyaceae cyanobacterium
ACAGCCTGGTACAAGCGTAATAAATAGTCTGTGCTATTTGACTCACCACCAAAACCATTATCAGACAGAAACCAGAAAGTGGTTCCATCACTTCCGGGGGCAAACTGAACCGCACTAAAGCCTTGAACAGGCTGACCATCAAATGGCCCTGTGCGACCATTGGCTGAAATTGGTTGAATTCGATTAACCGCATCAATATTCCCATTATCTGCACCCGATTGTGGGCCATCAGCGAAGGTATCGGCTGGCAAAACTGCGAAACCGAGCAATGTAGAACTTACCATCGTAAATGAAGACTCCTTACTCTAGATATTCGATGAATCAGTGAAAGTCTCTGAAACGTCTCTCAAGGGGAAATATCTGCAACAAAGGGCCAATCAACTCAAAACGCTAATTTCAAGGCACCCCAAAAGAAGGCGCAATTCCATTCACCAGCAAAAATAAACACCAACGATCTCGATATCAACAGGTGAAATCGGAACCAACATTTAACTGCTTATTTTTGAGGTTAAGGAATGCGACCTATGTATCGTTTATTCCCAACAAGAACACTCCCACCTAGAGATTAAGATAAGGGTAAATTACAATTAATTAAAAATTAATTTCTTGTTAATGTATTCATTTAATTTGCGATATTAAGCCTCAGTAATTTAGAACACATATTTATATTTGTAACGCTCTCGATAAAGATGAAAAAGCAATGTAGGATTAAGGTCTAAATAGATTAGATTGACTCTCAAGCAGCAACATCAAAGTTCTTTAGCCTAAGTTTTTTTAAATCTGGCAATACTTTTTAGCAAGAAAAATAAGGGCATTTTGAGCGTATTTGAGTTGAACATATAGAGAAGTGTGCAAACGAATTAGGCACAGGCAAGGGGCTTACGCCCCTTGTTCACGGGGTTATTTTGTACTTGATCCATTAGCAAATCGCTATAGAGTTAAAGGCATAGAGTTGAAGATCATAGTGCGACATTCGTCTGTTGAGAAAAAACTTATGCAACTCGCCATCTCCCACCAAAATTAATAAGTCTTGACGAGACTATTTTTTAGGCAGAAATGCAAGTTTTGTGATGATTAGTTTTTGCTGTTTAAGTTTCCTTTTAAGGTAGTTCTATCGCTTCAAGATATGTTGTAATGAAGCACAAAAAGATTATCTAAAAATGATTCCACAGCCTCTAAAAAAGAGTTTTGAGTCTTCTTCGTACTGCTTATTAAATTGAACATTTTATGACATCTTCCTTAGTCAAAATATCCAGGAACAGATAATTGACCATCCTCGTCACGGTCGGGGTGTTATCCGACAGTTTCGATAACTTGGGCAAATGTCGGCTAATGCAGTCACAAGTGACTTACCTGGATTCATCAATGTTTTTGAGGATCTGAACGGATGTGGCAGTGACGAGGGGCGAGCCATGTTAAAACTTACTTCCACATCGTACCTAAATCTGACCTTTCTTTTAACACTGCATTTACCAGGCAAGCGGGGGGATGGCAGTCTGAGGTACCATAGAGTTGGTTTCCATGATTCATGTCCATGATTAGAGCACTTTGCAAGCCTATTAAGTACGACACAGTTGTGAGGTGCATGGCATGCCACCTCACAACTGTGCTTAACCAAATTGCACACCCCTATAAGATCAATTCTGGAGCCGAGCCCTTTGCCTTGTCAGCAGAGGAGTTGATCAAGTAACGTATTAGTCAAGTAAAAAGATAAGTAAGGTGGTTGCCCCAGTTGCTCGGCGTCCGACCACTAAAACACCAGACATCGCCGCACCATCCCCAATGGTGTAAATCACTAGGTCAGTGACCGTTGCGTCATCGTATGCTGCGGCTAAGGCTTGATGTGCTGCCTCAGCACGACCGACCGTCAAGATCATCGACAACGACATGGCCGCATCGGAGTCAGAAACGGCCTGCATCTCTGAAACAATTCGGTGGGAAGCATCGGGCTGACGTTGATAAACCTCCTTCCATGTCATCATCCAAGCCGCTTCTCCCCATCGCTCCCATAACTCACCGACGAAATAGCGATAGGTTTTGAGGGCAACCTGCTCAATCTGTTGAGGGTTGTTGATGGACTCATAAAACACTGCGCTGCCAAAGCCTGCTTGACTTGGAGCACCATAGATGGCCTGTAAATCAGCCACATAGGCTGGAGTTTGGGGCAGTGAATTGGGTTCTTTGGGCATGATTTAGACCTGCGTGTGTTATTAATAGCGTGACCAGGCTAGCCTCCGCCCTAGCTTAAGCGAAAACTATGAACCGCCCAACTGATGGCTGAGAACTGCTTTGATTTTGATTTTGCCATCCTCTCAAGCCACTTCGTGAGACTTAAGGTCGTCTAGGGCAGGTCTCCTGTGGTCAAACCTGATGCCTCGTCTAGTCACCTCCGCCTAAAGCTGGTGTGCCCTCTACTACAGGTTCGAAGGCTTGCATTGATAGCATTCGCTAGCGTTCTGGCCTCGCTCTCCGTTGTCTCGGTCAAGGTCACTTCTTCTGCGATTTGCGGCTTTAGTATACTTGCGCCGCAGAACATGGGTTGGGCTGCCATGACGAGAAGAACGCCAGCGACATGTTTATAGCGGTGTGCAAATGGGTCAAGTACAAAATCAACTCGTGAACAAGGGGCTTAAGCCCCTTGTCTGTGCTTAACCAGCTTGCACACCGCTAGGGTCTGTTTTAAAAGTTGTTTTTTCGTGCGCTTTGCGCACGAAAAAACAACCCTTTCAGCTAGTTTTAAAACACGCCCTAGAGATAATTCATGTGGCGTACTCCCGGTCAAGACGTCGAAGTAACGCATGGGCAATTTAAGGAACGAATTTGAGTGCAATGCAATTCCAGAGAAGGCAGCGCTATCGCGAGACATAGTCCATTGCGGCTTGCCTAGCTTCATAGAGTTGGATGTCATCACACATCGAACCGCCCTGGATAAGATTGCCGTTGAAATCGAACCGAGCGTAGCAGTTACCAATATTCAGCTCAAAGCCGCTTGCGGTGGGATGAATCTGAGGCTGATTTGAGCTTTCTCGCTGCTGAGATACATAATCTCTTGCCGCTTGCTGGGCTTCATAAAGTTCAATGTCGTCACACAACGAACCACCCTGGACAAGATTACCGTGAGTGTCAAACCGGGCGTAGCAGTTGCCGATGTTCAGCTCAAAGCCGTTGGCGTTGGGATAAATTTCTGGCTGGCTCGAAGCACTCTGCTGCTGGAGTACGTAATCATGGGCCGCCTGTCTGGCCTCATAAAGCTGAATGTCATCGCACATGGAACCGCCCTGCAAAAGATTGCCACTGTTATCAAAGTGGGCGTAACAATCGCCGATGTTCATTTCAAAGCCGTCTGTGGTGGGGTAAATCTGTGGCTCTGCGCTGGCCTTAGGCGCGATCGCCACAGTCATTAAGCTAACAATCGTTGGAATGATAACTGCAGTTCTTTTCATGGGTAACTCTTTATCTTTTTTCAGAATAAATACTCATAGTCACATGAAGTTTTGATGAAAAATCAGGATTAAACAAATTCTTCTGCTTTTCCCATGTGAATCACATTGACGGTAAAACCTAAAGTAGTTCGGAGCGATTTCAAGGACCGGCCCTTGGGGGGCATCGCGCAAACGGGCCAACTCCCCACGCCAGGAGCGGACGAGTGGATCGGTGGGAAGGGATTTACCCTCATGCTTGAGCTGCCACTTGCGGATGGCCAGTTCATTTTGGGCTTTGACGATCGCGGCTGAAGTCTTGCGATTTATGCCGTCAATATGGCGCGTGCGGAAGAGGCGATCGCCCTTCACTCCCTCATACTCGTCATAGGTGACAACGGGTTCGCCAAGAGGGTGACTAATTCTAATTGTCTGCGAATGACTGCGTTACGACTCCTGATCACGAAAAGGTAGTTAATAACTTGTGGATTTTTTGCTTTACAATCGTTCCATTAAAGCTGAGACTTGCTCGTCATTTCTTTGAATGCTGATGGGTCTCAAGAGTGTGCTTAGATTGTTGTGTAAATGTCGGCAGAATGCTCACATTCACCCACAACGATTCAATCAATCCCGCCTCAACGCAAGGTCATTCATGCGGATGAACCTTTAATGCGAGGCTGAGTTGATCCAGTCACCATTGCTTAGCCCATTGTCTAGCATTGTTTAGCTAACATCTTTTAGCTCCTATCTTCCTCATCTCTATCTCTTATGACTACTGGATACGTTGCGCTCGTCTTGCACGCTCACCTTCCCTTCGTACGCCATCCTGAAAGTGATTACGTATTAGAGGAAGAATGGCTGTATGAAGCCATTACTGAGACTTACATTCCCCTGCTGATCGTTTTTGAGGGGCTGAAGCGAGACGGGGTTGATTTCAAGCTCACGATGAGCATGACGCCTCCGCTTGTGTCGATGCTGCGCGATCCTCTCCTGCAAGAGCGCTACGACGAGCACCTCGCACAACTAGAAGAACTGGCCGAGCTAGAAATTGAGCGCCATGCCCTCAATGGCCACATGAAGTACTTGGCAGAGTACTATGCCAACGAATTTAATACCGTCCGAGATGTCTGGGAACGATACGACCGGGATCTTGTCACTGCATTCAAGCAATTTCAAGACAGCAACAATTTAGAAATCATCACCTGCGGTGCAACCCACGGCTACTTACCGCTGATGAAAATGTATCCCCAGGCGGTTTGGGCTCAAATTAAAGTCGCCTGCGAACACTATGAGGAGAGTTTTGGTCAACCGCCTCGCGGCATTTGGCTGCCTGAGTGCGCGTACTACGAAGGGCTAGAGCGGATGGTCGCGGATGCGGGTCTGCGATACTTTTTGACCGACGGTCACGGCATTCTCTACGCCCGCCCAAGACCCCGATTTGGAACCTATGCCCCAATTTTTACAGAAACGGGGGTTGCGGCCTTTGGTCGTGACCACGAATCGTCTCAGCAGGTGTGGTCATCAGAGGTGGGATATCCTGGGGCTTCTGAATATCGGGAATTTTATCGAGACCTGGGGTGGGATGCCGAGTATGAATACATCAAGCCCTACATCATGCCGAATGGTCAGCGGAAGAACGTGGGGATTAAGTATCACAAGATTACGGGGAAAGGGCTCGGGTTGAGCGACAAAGCACTCTACGACCCGTATTGGGCAAGGGAGAAGGCGGCTGAGCATGCAGGCAACTTCATGTATAACCGGGAAAAGCAGGTGTCTCACTTGAACGGCGTTATGCAGCGTCCTCCCATCGTGGTGTCGCCTTATGATGCAGAATTATTTGGTCACTGGTGGTACGAAGGGCCGTGGTTTATCGACTACTTATTCCGCAAAGCCTGGTTTGACCAAAACACCTTTGAAATGACGCACATGGCAGACTACCTTCGTAGTCAGCCCACTCAGCAGGTGTGTCGTCCGTCTCAATCGAGTTGGGGCTATAAGGGGTTCCATGAATATTGGCTCAATGAGACGAACTCCTGGATTTATCCCCATTTACACAAGGCGGCTGAACGAATGATTGATCTCGCTAGGCGAGAAGCTGAGGATGAGCTAGAAGAGCGAGCGCTGAATCAGGCGTCTCGGGAGCTATTGCTGGCGCAATCGTCGGACTGGGCCTTCATTATGAGAACCGGGACGATGGTGCCGTATGCCGTGCGGAGAACGCGATCGCACCTCATGCGGTTTAACAAGCTCCGCGACGATATTCTTCAAGGAAAAATCGATTCAGGATGGCTCTCGAAAGTGGAGACCATCGACAACATCTTTCCAAGCGTAGACTATCGAGTTTATCGTCCGCTCTAGGCCGCTAGAAAACCTAATAAAGCGACATGGAAGGGTAATGCCCTCCCACGTCGCTTTACGGCTTGCATATCCTTGAGCAGAATAACTCACACGGGCTTTTGAGCAATCCAATATTTGCTGGCGAAGTGGATTTGCGTCTCGACAACGGTAAACCCAGCCTGTTCTAAGCGTGTAGAAAGATTGTCTTCGGTGTAGTTCTTATAAAACGGCTCATGGAACATGATGGGGAAGTTTTCCATCATCGGAGCCATTTCGGGCGAATCCTCCGCCTGAATCGAATCACAGATAACAAACACACCGCCCGGTTGCGTCACCCGGTAGCACTCGTCAATCACATGCTGACGGACGGGAGCCGGAAGTTCGTGAAACAGAAACACGCAGGTGATGCCGTGGAAATAGTTCTCCAAGTAGGGGAGTTCCTCAGCATTGGCTTGAATCAGCTGCGGCAGTTCTCCTGGAATTTCTGACAAAAGCTGATTGGCTTTACGCAGGTAAGCGGGCGACAAATCGCTGCCGAAGAGGGACACATCTGACAGAGCTCCACGAATCATCCGCAAGGTTCGTCCTGTTCCGCAGGCGACATCCAAGATTCTCGTTTGGGGCGTATTGGGAAAGCCTGCCTGAGCCAGCCTGTCTTTCAGGGGGGCTAGCACTCGCCGACGCATGGGGTCAGCCGCCCCGTTGAACAGAATCTCGACTTGCAGGTCGTAGAGATTGGCGGACTGGTCGCTCAGATAGCCATCCGTTTGATAGTGGAAGTTGCGAAGGTAGTACTGAGGGTAGCCTTCTGTGCGGATGGTTTGGTCAAAGTCCTGGAATTTACCGCTGTTGGTTCTCTCCCAAATTTGGGGTAGGTCGGCCCAGATCATCGGGTAGAACTGGAGAACATCTCCCCAGGGATTATCGAACAGTAGGGAATTAGGGTAAACGCCTTTTTCTGCGTCTTCCCAGTCGGTTTCAATCAATTGGTCGAGCCGTTCTCGAAAGGTGAGCAGTACATCGGGGGAGACTGGCTTCAGCTCTAGATTGCCGTTGGGGGCGATCGCCTCTCTGATTCGGGAACTCAGGGTTTTGTGTGCAAGGCCAAAGTAACTTTTGCCCTGCTGAAAAGTTTGGTAGGCGAGTTTCGTTAGGGTGCTTTCCATGGTGAGGTGTGCAAAGAGACATTCAATTCAGCTTCTCCGGTGAATCGCATCCACGGGACGGGTCTCGTCATGACTCATCAGGGGCTGAAACTTGAGACCAACCTCTCCGGGTGACTACGATTCATCAAAATGAAGCTGCTGTAAACAATTGTAACGACTTTCTGGAGGGCGATTCGCCAAATGTGGCATTCCTCTTCGTCTCATTGCAGAATTCTTGAAAGTTAGGTTAGCTTTTGAGCATTATTGTGTTGTTTAGTTGTGTCCCTTTGCCGCTCGGTCATCTCAAGACTTAAAGCATTGATCGGGGCACTGTCGTCAGGACATCTGTAATGGCAAATTATTGGGCGATCGCAATTGGCATCAACCAGTATCAGTTTCTTCAACCACTGATGTATGCCCAGTGGGATGCGTACTGCATACTTCAGTGCTTGCAAAATAATGCACATTTTTCGCAAGAACGCTGCTGGCTCTTGACGGACACCTCTGTGCCTGTGCGGGGCCAGAACAGTCAACCCACGCGCCAGAATATTCAGCATCA
The DNA here is from genome assembly GCA_035285885.1 of Leptolyngbyaceae cyanobacterium. Classification (GTDB taxonomy): domain Bacteria; phylum Cyanobacteriota; class Cyanobacteriia; order CAKZMO01; family CAKZMO01; genus JBCCWF01. The sequence continues at coordinate 7,461 of JAYKJC010000550.1, forward strand.
CATTGTTCAGCTCTGCCAGCATGAGCTGGGGGAAGACGATGTCCTCTGGCTGTTTTTCAGCGGCTATGGGGTGTATGACAATGGTCGCGATTATCTGGTGCCCATGGATGGCGACCCCACCCACCCCATTGAAACCGGGATTCCTATGAGTGAGCTGTTTGCCACATTGAAAACGGCGGCAACCTCCAACATTGTCGTTTTGTTAGACATGAAGCAGTTTGGGGGAACGGTTGGCAGCGATGCACGACTGGGGCATCATACGCTCTCGATGGCCAACGAACACCGTGTAGCGGTGATGTTGGCCTGCCAGCCCGGTCAGTTCTCCCATGAGACGTTAGCGCTGCGGCAGGGACTCTTTACCGCTGTTTTACTTGAAGGTCTGCAACAGCACGGGTGTGTGACATTGGAGCATCTCGCTCAGTATGTGGGCGATCGCCTCCCCCTGCTTAGTGAACAGCACTGGCGTCCCCGCCAAAATCCAGCCATTGTTTTACCGTCCGAACTGCGCTATCAGCTCTTTATCCCAGGCAAAGAGATTCCTGCGGGTCAGGTACCCGTTGCAACCCCCGTTCCTGAATCCCCTATTCCTGCGGGGCCACCCCCGGCCCCCGTTCGTGAGCCCCATTCAGATGACCGTCCGGCTCACTCCCCTCCGTCTGCTCCCAGTGACGCCCTTCCTCCTGCCAAACCCGTTCCGACTCCGTCTCCAATTCCCACCACGACCCATCCCGCCCCGACCTCTCAGAACTCTCTGGATTCAGGGCGTCAGCCCAATGACGATGAAACCTTCTGGAAATCACTTTTGAAGTGGGGAGGAATTATCGTTGCCCTACTGTTGGCGGGAGTGGTTTGGCGGAACTGGTCTGTTTTCCAGGGAGACGACCAGCCCGATGGCCTGATTGAACCCATGGAAGACATCAGCGCTAACGATGCCCCGTCTCAGCCCCCAGGAGAAACGGAGGCCGAAGCGAATCAGGGGGCAAGTCGCAGTGCCAATCTTCTCACTGAGAATGCAACGGCAAATGTTACGCCTCCAGGGTCTGGCTCACCGCTTGAAGAAGCGCAACAGGCAATTTCTGCGGGCTTACCTCTCAAGGCACTGGAATGGCTCGACCAGGTTCCCGCCTCTGAGCAAACAGAGTCCTATGCGAATCTATTGGCAGAAGCCGAGCAATTGAATGTTCAGCTCACCCAAACCAATCGCGCAATTCTAAATGAAGCGCTTGCGTCGCTGAATCGCGATCGCGAAGAAACGCCAGTGAATCAGGCATCCGACTTTCATGGGGCGTTGACGCAGGCCAGTCGCATTCAAGCGGGACAGCCTGTTTACGACGAAGCTCAGCAGTATGTCGAGCGATGGAGCCAGGTCATTCTGGACTTGGCGAAAGCCAGGGCTCAAACGGGTGACTACAATGATGCGGTCACGGCGGCTCAACTCATTCCTCCGGCTCAAGCGGAGATCCATGCCATCGCGGAGCAGCACATTGCAGAGTGGGAGCAGAACGTCACCCAGTCTTCGGCCACTCAAGAGGTGATGCAGGAGGCTCGTGCGCTGGTTCGTCCGGGTCAAGCCTCATCCTACAACGATGCGATCGCCCAGCTCCGCACCATCGAAACCAGTCAACCCGAATATGAATCTGTCCGCAATCAACTGAATGAATGGAGTAAAGAAATTTTGGCGATCGCCTATCAACGGGCTGAGAGTGGCAATCTCTATGAGGCCATCGAAGCTGGAGCATTGGTTCCTGATGATGCAGAGGTGGCGCTAGAAGCTCGCGAAGCGGTTGAAGGGTGGCGGCGACAGCTCCGAGGGAATTAAGAGGGAATTAACCTGAAGGGGGGTGGTAGTGGGGGGCGATCGCCCTCAGATGACCGTTCAGAATTCAGACGCCTGCCCATAGGGACACATCTCTAGAACAACACAGCGATCGCAGTTTGGATTGCGATAGTAGCAGCATTTCTGGCCATGCAGCATCATTACTTCGTGATGATCATAGACCTGCTGAGCATTCCACTCATCGGGCAGAAGTGCGGCTAATCGATCATGAGATGGGCCGACAGAGAGCCGATTGATGAGTTGTCGATTCATCTACTGAGCGTACAGAAATGATGGTTCAATTTGTGGCATAAACGCACTGAGGATACGGAAACGTTGCCAGAAAGAGTAGAAGCTCAAGGCACTCAACCCGCTATCAGCCCACTACTCACGCATGGCATTGCTTGCAAAATAGTCCAACAGCTCTCGGTGCAAAAACCGATATCGCCCCCCTACCCGCTGAAGCAAGCGCCGCTCGACGCAGTAGTTGAGAAACTGCGGCAAATCCCAGGGAGCGATGTGGTGATAGGTAAGGACAAACCGAAGGCAGTAATGTTGCACTACAGGCAACCCGCCGCCTGCTGCAAAACCAAAGATTAATGCCACAAAAATGCCAGGAAGGAAGAACTGAGGAAAGGCTGTCAATAGAGCATCAACGACAGTAG
>JAYKJC010000551.1:0-6589 GCA_035285885.1 Leptolyngbyaceae cyanobacterium
GCAACGCCTGATTATAGGGTAAAAGGAAAAAGAAAAACCCCCACAAAATAGCGGGGGTAATTGTTTAGGATTTTTTTATATCGCGTAGCTCTTTTAATGTGTCAAGCCACTCAGGTATTTTTTTTGCCCCCACTTCCCATTGGCTAATGATGCCAGGTGTGCGGGTTGGTTTAATCCATTGCGAAAATTCAACTTGGCTCATATTGAGATCCTCGCGCCATTGTTTGAGTTCCTGTGGTGTCATAACGGTATATCATCCTCCTTGTTTTTATCCGCTTCACGAGCAATGGCTGACCATTCCTTGTGCATATGTTTAATGTTATCCTTCACTTCTGCCGATAAAGGTGCAAGCCATGCTGTGTATGCCGCAACACCTTTACTCGCCGCCTCTGCACCAAAACCTAAGATTTTCTCAACGGTTGTGTCAGGGATAGCATTGACGGATTTAACTGGTTTTTGGTCAATCTTTAATGGTTTTACCTGATACCCGCTTTTCTTGCCGCGAGTAGAAGTAAGTGCCATATTAAGCGTGCCATCAATGTGAGACATGTGGCTGATACGAATACCGCCAACCTTCATGCCAGCCCAAGTCACGTCAGGGTCGCGGAATACTGTAAGCGAACGACCTACATACGCCGCGCCATCTGCGCCCCAAGCATTAACCAATACGCGGCACATCGACTTACAAGGCTTATATGGTTTACCATTGTCGCCTTCATAATTAATAGACACTTTTTGGTCGGCACTCTCAGATATTGTAACTTTAGTTATTTTGATGGTAATAGCCCCACCAATCAAGTCGTCGCTGTTAAGCTGGTCACTCTTGGCAACAATGGCTACTGACATATTGGTACTCATGACGCTTTTATTTCAACCTCCTTTTCTTTGTATTCTGTTTGGATTAGCCGTATATTCTTATCAAGTACGCGCTTGCTATAAACCTCCGCTAACTCATCTAACCTTTGATGGAATGTAGTTGCGGCGGTAACAATAGCGTCCTGCACTTCTGGGTCTGGGTAAATACGCGTAACGTACATCTTCATACCATTGCAGTAGCTAATGAAGTCGCACCATTTACGCTCACTGATAAGCAAGCCAGCCTGAACTTGTATTTTGTAGTCATCAGGCATTTTGTTATCAATGATAGTTTGGATTTGATATTTAGCCACGCGCGACTTGCACTCAACTAAGCCATCATCACCGACTAAGCCATCGGGTGAATAACCAAGCGTAAAACCCCATTTGTCATTGGTGATAAAACCAGTGTCAACAATGTCATCGTAGTTATTGCGGTAATAATTCTTTGCCTCAACCTCATCTTCCAGTCCACGAAACATATCGTAGGATTGGAATACAGGCTCAGCAAAGCCATTTATCCGTTGAGCCAATATCTCATACAGGTGAGCTTTTTCTTTCTCGCCTGTGACGTATTGTAACTTAGCGGGGGTTAGAATCCTGCATATTTCACTTGCGGTAAGCAAGCCAAGGCGCAGGTTTAGCCATTCTTCAGTGTGTTGCACTATATCATTATGATATGTAACTGTCATATATACTCCTTTCAGTTGGTGCATTTTGTTTATAGCATGACTAAGGAATAGATGTCAACAGCTTTTTTACATCTTCTGGTGAACGAACAACCCCAGCTATCCCGCCACGCTCTTCAACCACTCGCAGGAAATTAAGCTGCTCAGGGGTGGGATTTTTACCGTCGCGCTTGACTTCTATTGCCAAAAACCGACCCTTGTAGATGCCAATAAGGTCGGAGCTACCAACGCATAACCCATAACTCACCCACCGCCCCTCACGATCTTGCAGCTTGCCAGTGTTATTGCGCCAGACTACAGCACCACACTTGGCGGCTTCTAATCGGCATAGCTGTTGGATGACGGACTCTTTCATGCGCGTATATTTTTAACCCTAGCCATTTGAAAAACCCACGCTGGCTTATATCCTCTAGCCGCTGCGATAGCTTGCAACTCCGCAATGGTTTTAGCGCGTCCGACCTCGACTCTTGCCGCCTGCTTTGCTCTAGCCACATCAACCTCACTTAACTCACCGTCCACCTCTTCTATCTCACGACCTATTACTGGATAGACAAATCCACATTGAGGGCATACGGGGGCAGGCTTATGGCAGAAATAGCAGCTATCACATTGCCGCACGGGTACATTTATCTCGCCTACCTCGCGGGTATTTCTCTTGCGGTCTGTCAGCGTCCACTTGCGGTCATCGCACGGTAAGCCATGCTCGGTTAGGTTGTTAGCGTGGTCAAATATCAATGCAGGCTCAGTTTTGCGACGTAGCACCCGCCCCCATTTCTGCATTTGCAAGGCGAGTGACTTGGTGGGGCGCAGGTCAGACATACACTCAATAGTCACGTCTCTGCCAACTTGAGATGCAAGGTCAAAGCCATAAGTAAGTAGCTCACAATTAGTCAGCACCAATAGCTCACGGTTGGCAAATGCACGGATAATGCGGATGCGCTCCTCTGGCGGCGTCTCACCATCCATGTGCGCGGCGGGTACACCTGCGTCACGAAAGCTCTCGGCAACCATCTGGCTGTGCTTAATGCTTACACAATATGCTACGCTCAATTTGCCATGCGCATACTTCTTATAATGCGCCACTGCATTGCCAGTCAACACGCGGTCAGCCTCCATAAAGCTAGATAGCTGCCCTTTAGCGTAGTCACCCGCCGACTTGCCAACGCTGCTAAGGTCAGGGTGTGACGGTGCATAGGCTTTGTAACTAGACAGCCTACCAAGCCTTATAAGATCAGCGATAGGCAACCCCTGCACCATGTCATCATACCAGCAACCAAGTCCTTGCCCCGATAACTTCCACGGGGTTGCACTAAGCCCTATAATGTAACACCCTGCCGCCTTGAGCCATTTAATAATGTCATCCAGCCCGTCACCACCCACATGGGTCTCATCGACAATAGCAAGCTGTGGCGGTCTGGTTATTTTACTCAAACGACTGCGCAGCGTACCAAGTGAGCATATATGGGTGTTCGACAAGGCGTTGTGCGTGTATTTGTCAGCGATAAAACTATGGTCGAGTCCAAAGTCATCATAAGTTGCCGACATTTGGCGCAATAAATCACGGCGCGGCACAATAAACCACGTCTTGCTTTCTTTAAGCCCAGCCCTGCGCACCAATTCAGATGCCATTACAGACTTACCCGCACCCGTAGCAGCTTGCATGAGTACGGCTCTATTGCCTGCACGCATTGATGCAGCGGTGGCTTCGATGAGATCTTGTTGATCGGGATAAAGTGAGATGGTCATGGCTCAAACACCACTATCATGCTTGGAAACGGTGCGCTATTTTTATGCCCACCAAATTTAAGCCGACCCTTAATAAAAGTTATCTTACCTTTTGTGCAGTAATCATGAAACCATTTTGTATCAGTGCGTGCGGGTAATAGCATGACGGTTTTATATCCAGCGTGCTGCCAATCCATTAATGATGTCTCATACACCTTCTTTACCCACGCACCAATGCCGCGACCATAGGGCGGATTACACCATATAACACCATGCCAAGTGCAGGATAAACCATCCATCTCAGGCGTATAGTATTTAGCGCATTTTGCATTTTCTGCCACCGCGCATACGTCAAGCGTAAAGCCATGCTCAGCATTAAGTTTGTCAAATAAATCTTGTGGCGTTGCCCACATATCTGTTTCACTGCTAAAATGTACGTTCACAAAAGCACCTCGTCACTTAAAAATGTATGTACTGGTATGCGTATAGATCTCTGCTTGTCACCCGCTGCAAAGTAAGTGAGATTGCGCTTTTCACTACCTTCAACGTCAGATAACGCCCTGTGCCAACTTATCTCCCATTGCGTACCTTTAAGCAATCGCCCTAAATTGTGGTTGCGGTAGCCAATATCCACATACCCATCTTTATATGCGATAGAGTACATACGCAGTGTTCTATCGGCAAAGTCTTTAGAAATACCATCGATAGGCTTAACCATAGCCTCTATAAGCTCACCCACCGTATAGTCAGATTGTGACTCGCGCTTAGTGCCTGCACGGACGATGCTGGTTGCAATATGACGCAGCAATCTATTGTGGTCAGGCTCATGCGCAACGGCTGTGTTCATAGTCCAGTCTTGCTCAGCTACCCATTTCTCAGCCGCCTCAGCGTCTATCACCTTGTCACTGCCCAGCAAATACAGCCCCGCAAGCATAGGTGCAAGCTGGTCAGCTACACGGGCGGCGTTCAATACCGTGCGTACTGCTCGACGAAACACCTCAATATTTTTAAGCAACGTTGGCATATTCTCAACCGTCCGAGCAAGCAACCCTGCTTGGAACTCAGGCGTTATCGTGTCGGCTATGATATTGAGCAAGTTGTCATAGTCCTGCTGCGCCGTGCGCTTGCGGTTCTTTTTAAGCACCAGCATTGATATGCGCGACTCATCAGCAAAGGCTGTCACACCCGGATTAATAGCTGAAAAGCACGCGCAGAATTGAGCCTTAAAGGGACGCTGCCCATATTTTGCTACGATAGCACCGCTGGATGCTTTACGAGCCAAAGCAAGCACACCCTCCATAGTGGTACGCTGGCTTTGTGTCTCACTCTCCGCCTCATCATATATAATAGGGCGACCATCATAGCCCATCATAGTGCGTATAGCAGGCTCGGACGTGCCACCGTCAACTGTGAGCGCAATCGACCCCATCACAGGCTTAATAATTTTGTCTAATATAGTTGATTTACCAGCCTCCGCCTCGCCCGTGATCCAAATATGTGGTCGCCACGGCAAAATGCTGCATACAGGAGCAATCACTAACCACCCTGCCAATAGTGAGCCTGATAGCTTTGTCTCCCATGTTGGCATCTCGCATATCTGCCTGAGCTTGATAGCCTCTGCATTGGTAAGCGGGGTATTTGATGGTTTGAACAGTCGAGGGGCTGCAACATACACATACGCGCCCTTGACGTTTTTAGGATCTGTCGGCGTACCATCTACATATATAGTGTCACCACAATGCAGCATTCTGCGCCCAGCATCAAGCCAAGCTCCACACCCGCGCACTTTATTCTCTTCACTAAACACACCGCGCTCATGTGCAATACGGAATAGGGCATTTGCGGCAAGGCTTGATATTTGTGATGGGCTTACGTCAACCACGCCACCACCAAGCTGTCTTTGCCATTGATCAAGGCTTGCAAGCTGCAATAGGTTGTTAAGTGTATGAGACGATCCAGAGAGCGCAAAAATCTGCCGCTTCTCAAATGGAAAGTAATAATATGTCTCTTGATTATAGCCCAGCACCCTAAAAGGCAAGCCGAAGTCCCCTTGTGATTCCTCAATGTAGCCACCCGCTGGAGTTTGCACACCAACAGAAACAGGAGTTTCAACAGGATCTCCAGCGGGGGCATCACCTACAGGCATAACCCGTAGGATTCCTTCACGAACTGACTCCAAGCCATCCACTTGATGCTTGTCGTTCCAGTCTGTGTATTTTGTCTCTTCATTATCGTTAAACTCTGGCGCGATTGCAAAACCTTTTGCTTTCATAGCTGCTTGTTGCGCTTTCTCTACACCCACATTGCGCGGCTCACCTTTTTGGTTGGCTGTAAATGCGTCATTGTCTGCTGCGATTATGATGACCGCCTCAGGATATGCCATACGCACCGCCTCAGCAACAGGCACAAGATTACCCGCGTCAAATGCTGCCAATACTGGATGCTCAGGGATAGCCATTGCCACACTTGCGGCTGTTGCAATGCCCTCGCATATAATAATGGCTGTCTTGTCATCGGCGGGAAAAGGATAAAAGCACCCCTCTTTACGCGCCCCGAACATATATAGCTTGTCACCCGCTGGCGATATGGTTTGCAAGCCGTGCATTTTACCCGCCACGTCTGTCATTGGTATTATAAGGTTGTCGCCCTCACATCTCAACCCTGCCGCCCTCACACCTTTGCGCACTAGGTAGGGGTGATCCTCGATTGGTATCTCAGCCTCAGCCCATCTTTGCTTTGCTAAGGTTGCCGCCTCTGCTGCCTGTCTTTTGCGTTCATCATCCCTTTTAGCTCTGGCTTCGTCTGTCTTGCGCTTCCACTCGTCCCGATCTTCGCGGCTCATGCTTTTGTCTGTTTTGCTTGTCCATGTGTGAGTTATGCCCTCGCGGTATGATCCAAAGTTACCAACGGCAAAACCATCCTCTATTTTCAGCCTGTAGTAAATTGTCTTTTGTGCGCCCTTGTCTGTCGCACCCTTTACCCTGTGCCATTTATCATCGGGCAAAATTTCGGGCGTTCCATCTGGTAAAATGTCATGTGCAAGCCATGCCTGCAAAAATGCGTCGATCGTATCCTGCATAAAAAAAGCCCCTGTCTGTATGTGTGCAGACAAAGGCTATATGAGTCTGAAAAAGCTGTCAAATGAATTTTGGGGCGTTTGGTTTATGCGCTTTCAATCCGAGATCCAAAAAATACAACGCCTGTTTGTTTACCCGCTAAGTAACCGTTCACATATTCTGCGCCGTGCTTCCAATGTTTAGGGGCTTTGCACTCCCTACCCATGATTGCGTCACAATAGCCTTTTGTATATGGGTTTTTCA
>JAYKJC010000552.1:0-6891 GCA_035285885.1 Leptolyngbyaceae cyanobacterium
TGCCATGATCCCCGCATCTTGAAGACGTTGATGGCGCGCGTCATTTCTCCACGAATTTCGACGTATTGCAGCATCAAAATCGTGTCGGTAATGGTCGAAATATGACTGTCGGTGATAGAGTGCGCCCCCATGAACTGATCGGTTGTATTGGTGAAGAACCCCGTAATTTCTTCTTGCTTGGCAAATCCGGTCACGCCGATGACAAACTGCCGAAACGCATTGTTGCTGACCCCTCGGGCCAATGCGGACAGGGAGTCGATAGCAATTCGAGAGGGCTTGAATTCTGCAATCTCAGACTTGATGATTTGCAAGTGGTCTTCTAGTCCGGCGGACTCCGGATAGGCGCAGAGGATCTTCAGTAGTCCTTGTTTTTCCAGATCCTCAAAATTGGTTCCCCAAGAGTAAGCATTTCGAGAAAGCTGGGCTCTAGATTCTTCATAGGCAAACAGGATGGCCCGTTCTCCATTGTTGCAAGCGTTTTGGAGAAACTTACTGACCAGCAGGGTTTTACCCGTACCCGTTGCACCTGTGGCCAAAATAATTGAATCTCTGAAAAATCCGCCTCCACACATTTCGTCGAGGGTTGTCAAGCCAGAAGACACCCGAGCATTCGACGATCGCTGGGTTAGTCGCATTGCCCCCAGCGGGAAGATGCTGATCCCTTCATTGGTAATGGTGAAAGGATATTCTCCTTTCATGTGGGTGGTGCCACGCAGCTTGAGGATTTCGATGGTTCGTCGCCGCCGCTCTCCTTCGAGCACATTGCGGACGATGGCGACGTTGTCAGAAACAAATTCTTCAACCCCAAAGCGGGCGACAGGGCCGTATTCCTCCACCCTTTCTGTCGTCATGATGGTGGTGACGCCGACTTGCTTGAGGCGGGCAACGAGCCGAAAAATCTCACGGCGTACGATGGATGCAGCGTCGTATTGCTGGAACAGCGCAGTGACCGAGTCAATGGAGACACGCTTCGCCTTGTATTTCCGGACGGCGTATTGAATACGCTCGATGATGGCGGATAGGTCGAAATTGCCGACGACATCCTGACCCTCGGGATCAGGGGAGGCATCTAAGATAAAGAGCTTGCCTTCATCTACAAGCTTCTGTAAATTCCAGCCAAAGCTGTAGGCGTTTTTGATGATATCAGCGGGAGATTCTTCGAAGGTGACAAAAATTCCGGGTTCATCAAAGTGAATAATACCGTTGTAGATAAATTGAACTGCTATTAATGTTTTGCCAGTTCCAGAGGTTCCACTAACCAGGGTTGTACGAGCAATTGGAAGCCCTCCATGACTAATGTCATCGAAGCCTTCAATCATGGTTTGAATCTTTTGAACCCCTTCGCCCATCAGGCTAATCGTTTGATTATCGTTGGTATCTGACTGCATATCCTGTCGTATTTTTTTAAAGTGACTGAGGGCTATGAGCAACACTCTAGCGTTGTGATTCGGAATGCCAGATGAGCCATAAGTAGAAATTTATAACCTTCTAACCAGGACTTACGCAAGTTCCCTGTATGTCGTGCATTTATGCAGTTAGCAGCGGGCGCAGCCTGCCACTCCCCGCAAAAAATGCGTAAGCCTTACTAACACGACTCTGATGTGTATCATACGCGATATTGGGCGGTGATTATGGGCACATCCCAAAATGGGAGGGTTAATTATTGAGAGATGTTATGGGGCCAGGATTCTCAGTCGAAAATGCTCACCGTTCGTCAGGCATCGTAGCGGTGAACGAGGACTCAAATCAGCCGGTCAAATGAGCGGGGCAGATGAACCGGGCAGATGAACCGGGCAGAGCATCGGTTCAGATTAACGCTTCAAGTTTTGATTCAAGAACTCAAGGGTTCTCTCCCAGGCGAGTTCAGCCGCTTCTGGGTTGTAACGCTCGCCGGGATTCGCAAAGGCGTGGTCTGCTCCCTCGTACAGATAGATCTCTGCATCTTTGCCTAAGTCAGTGAGGACGGATTCAAATTCTCGAACGGTTTCGGGTGAGGGGCGGCTGTCGAGTGCTCCAAAGTGTCCCTGGATGGGCATTTGCAACGTGGCGAGGCGATCGCCCTCTGTTGTAATTTGCCCCCCATAGTAAATCACCGCTGCATCCAGTTCCGTGGGAAGTGCCAGGGCGGTGTTAAGGGACCATGTGCCGCCCAAGCACCAGCCAATGCTGCCGACGGTTGGTGCATTCCGTTCATTCGTGAGATAGGTGTAGGCCGCAACCACGTTTTGCTCCAGTCTTTCTGGATTCTCAAGAGCTGCCTGAACGAGCGATCGCGCCTCTTCTGGCGTTTCTGCAACCTGGTCATCATAAAGATCCACGGCCAGGGCAGCGTATCCTTCTCCTGCGAGGCGACGGGTCATGGCTTTGATATCATCCGTCAATCCCCACCACTGCTGGATCACAATCAGTCCCGGCAGGGGTTCGGTCGCGTTAGCGGGCTGGGCGAAGTAACCCGTCAGGTCTATATCGCCAATCGTCCCGTAGGTCACGTCTTCCGCAGAAACCTCTTGAGAGAGCGGTTCGAGGGCGATCGCAGACATAGAGGGCGAGTCGTTTTGGTGCAATTCGGCGATTTGCTGACTCTCGCTCTGAGCCACAGAGACGTCAGATGATGACGGATTGAAGAATGCGCATCCGACTGCAATCAATCCTGCGATGAGTGCGAGTCCAAATATCTTTCGCATGGTTGCCCTCGATGTCTAACGTTATTAAGAGTGCGTTCTGATAATTATGAAAATGGCCGCATTTGCATATCCATCAGAACAATCCCTATTGACGGTAGCTTAAGATCACGCGATTGTGTTGGGCCAAGACTTTGCAGTCAGGCGTTGCTCACGTTGGGGATGAATCAGAAATTTGGGACCTACAAATGCCTTACGGTAGGGGCATGGCATTGCCATGCCCCTACGAAAATCATCCCTCGAATCAGCAACGCCCAAAAATTCTTCTACACAGGGATGGCGGTAAGGGCGTGTCGCCGTAGTCCCCTACGAAAACACTTTTTGAATCAGCATCGCCCGCAGCTAAACACCTGCTTAAAGAGTCTTGAGATATTCGATAAGGGCGGCTTTTTCCTCTGCGGCTAAATCAATCCCGTAGAGATGCCCTTGATTGCCATTTCCAGGCAGGTTCGTATCCACTCGAAATCCATTTTTTTCCGCTTCGGCTCCATTGGAGACAAAGCTCATGGTGTCGGGATCATAGACCTCATAGGCTCGGTAAAATACCGAGGGGCGCTCGTCTACGGGCTTGAGCAGGTCTGCCACGGAGGGCACAGAACCGTTGTGCAAGTAGGGCGATCGCAACCAGAGGCCATCCAACGGTAAAGCGGCATAGCCATTGGTCTTTTTGAAGGTCTCAAAGTCCCATTCATAGCCATCGCCATAGGTACGATAGGCTTGCACGAGTTCAGGAGTCCACATGTCGAGTCGATGGCGGTCGGTGTTGATTTCTCCGATGGGGATCACGGTGCCTGTGCGATCGCCCCCAAAGGCGTGACACTCAGCACATGAGTTCTCAAAAATGGGCTGACCTTGTTCTGCCAGAGCCTGATTAATGGAGAAGGGATAAGCGGGCGGGTCGATTTGAGTGATGTAGTCTTGCACGCGCTCAAGGCTCTCTAAGTCAACGGTCTCAGCAGTTGCCCCGTCGTTAATCGCAGAGCTGATGACAGAATGGGTCAGCGAATGGGTAAAGCCGTCCCAGTGGATGTCCATGTTCTGGTGCATCTTCCGGTTCCAGATGGACATCATATCTGCGGTGCCGATGGTGCCGTCTTGGGCTAAGCCTAAGAAACTAAACTTTGGTGGGTTAAGCGGATCGATGCGTCCACCACCCCAGGCCGGACGGTCGTCAATCCAGCTCAGATTTTCACGCTGCTCAATCAGAACCCTCCGCGTTTGGGGAATGATTGCAAACCGATAGAGCAGTTTCTCAACGGGCGACAGTTCATACACCGAGCTGATGGCATTTAGGATGTAGCCCGAGGTAAAGCGGGGATCGGTGGCACTGGCTCCCAAGAAATTAATGTAGCCCTGCAAGTTGAAGGTATTGGCGGGGCCTGCAGGATAGATGGTGGGGATCGGGTCGTCTGCGGACTCCCGCATGACGGTGGAGTGGCAGGTCGCGCAGTTAAAACTCACTCTCGGAAAGCCAATCCGTTTCTTGGTAAAGCCGATGGGCATTTCCTCGCCAGGTTCCCAGGTCATGCCTAAAGACGCATAGCCTCCAGCATCCGGTAAATATTCTGGAAAGAGTCGGGGTAACACGAGCCAAATCCAATAGGGAATGCCTTGGGCTTGCTCGATGCCGACCGACCCGTATTTGAAATGCTCGGCTGGCGACTCGTAAGACACGGGGACTTCGCGAAAGAGGTTGTCCCAGACGAGGTAGCCGATCCCTCCCACCAGCAGCAGGAGCACCAGCACGATGGATAGAATTTTGTTTCTTAAATTCATGGCTGTTTCCTGATGCTTAAAGCTGTTTCAAATATTCAATCAGAGCGTCTTTGTCGTCTGGTGATAAATCGGTGCCGTAGAGATGCCCGCTGTTGCTATTTCCAGGGAGCGACGTGTCGAATTTGAAGTAGCGTTTGCCGTTCTCTTCTGGGACATTGGAGACAAAGCCGACGTTCTCGGGATCATACACGTCGTCGCCCCGGTAGAAGGTGGTGGGGCGATCGCCCGGTACCTCTAGCAAATCCCGAAGTGTAGGCACAGAGCCGTTATGCAGATAGGGCGATCGCAACCACACCCCATCCAACGGTAAATTGGCATAGCCTTCGGTTTTGCGGAAGTGAGTAAATCGCCACGGATAGCCTGTGTAGAGGGTGTTTTGATTGGATAGCAGATCATAGGTATAGGAATCGAGGCGATGACGATCCGTTCCAATGTCTTGAATGGGAACCACCTTGCCGACCTGATCCCCTCCAAAAGCGTGACAACTCGCACAGGTGTTCTGGTAGACAACAGCACCCGCCTGAGCTTTCTCTGAGTCAATGGCATACGGGTAGGCCGGAGCAGGAACGTCCCATAGCCAGTCCGCGACTCGCTTGATGCCCGCGTGATCGACCGTCGTCGGCGTGACGCCAGCCCCCAAGGCCGCACTCAAATTTCGTTCATCCACAGAATCGTTATTGCCATCCCAATGCAGCTGGAGTCCTTCACGGGGAGCCTGATTCCAAACGACGGGAAAATCAGAGGTGCCAATCAGTTCTTTCTCGTCAAGCCGATCCATCGGGTAATTGAACTGAAGCGCCTTGTAGGGGTTAAAGGTATCGACCCGTCCGGGCCCCCAATCGGGCTGATCATTTAAGAAGGCTAATTTTTCTGCCTGAATGCTCAAGGCATCGCGGGTTTGAGGAATAGCAATGAATCGATAGACCAGCGTTTCGAGCGGATTGAGGTCGGCCCCCAGCGCCTCGATTTGAGGCATCATTTCGCGGGCGGTGAAGCGGGGGTCGTTGGCAACGCGGCTGATGAACTGGATGTAGCCCTGGAGGTTGACCGTATTCGAGGGCATGGTCGTGATCAGTCGTGGGTCGCTGGTAGGCGTATCTCTGACCAGTCCGGCATGGCAAACCGCGCAGTTCAAGCCGACACGATCAATCAATGTTTTGCGCTGGGAGAACCCGACAGGCAAATCATGCCCCTCTTCTTGAATGAACCCAAGTGCCGCAAATCCCTCCCCAACCTGATAGGACTCGGTGGGGATGTGGTCGGCAAACATCACGGGCAATACTTTCCAAATCCAGTACGGAATACCGTTTGCAGGCTCACTGCCAATAGACCCGTACTTAAAATGGTCGTTAATGTTGCTGTAGGTGACTGGGCCGTTGTTGAAAATGAGCGGACTGGCCCAGAGCAACATCAGAGCCAGGGCACCACCGATGACGATGAAGAATAGCCGCTTGATTCCCGTCAAGAATTTCTTGAGTCCTGCTGCGGGGAGTGAGGTCGCTTGCTCGGTCATGGGGCGTTAGGGTGAGAGATTAATCGAACAGTCCATCTCGACAAAACCGCTGGATCGCAGTTCTAGAAGCGCCAGTATTCTGGGTTCCATGCAATGTGTATTCAAGATTTCGACTGAAGTCAAGCTGTCTCACACGGCGGATCTTTGCCTGAAATCCCCCTCCCTTCGGTCATCCAGATATTTCGTCGCTATACAAAAATTCTCAATTGCTGCCCTGCCTGACAGTAGGTGCAATAGCCTGGTGGCAGTGCCTTAGCAAAGCCATGCCGTCAGGCTATTGCACCTCCGAAAATCATCCCTCGAATCAGTAACACCAATTAACGAATCGAAAAGACATGCTCTTAGGCCAGAACGAGATCGACGTTTGATGCGCCTTTTGCAGTGCCCTGACCTGAGCGGACTTCTTCACCTGCGATATCAACAGCGAATGGCGTACTTTGTAGCTTCAGGTTGTAGTCTGACTCGCTGGTGGTGTAGCCCACACTGGCGATCATTTCTCGGCCTGCATCGGTGTATTCAAAAGCCATCATCTGATTTTTGTCTTTGTCGTTGTCCCGTGCCCAGATCACCATGTACTGTTTCCCTTTGTACTCAAAGACTTTGGGCGAACGGTTGGGTACGTAGCGCCCTGGCTTACCAAAGCTCTTGTCCAGGAACGTCTGAACGGAACTTGGCTCAACCTTGACGTAGGCCAACTCTTCATCGGATTCTGGCTCTTCCGCATCGCCGACGCTTTCATCGACCGTTTCCTCTTCTCCCCGATTTTTGAGGTAATCTACTGCTTTTTTGGTGGCAACGGCTCCTACAGCCGCAACTCCCGCACCAATCAAAATATTCCGAAGTCTGCTCATAGAATTTGTCCTTATGTTGTCCTCAACATCACATACGACTTGGCAAAGTTTACGAAGAAAAGAGGGTTTT
>JAYKJC010000553.1:0-3441 GCA_035285885.1 Leptolyngbyaceae cyanobacterium
GTCAGGCTAAAGCTCAACTCTAACGTCCAACTACATGGCGAGGAGATCTTCTAGAACATCCATCGCTTCACAGGTGGACTGACTATTGCCAGCAGATTGCTTCGTAGGAGGAAGGGCGATCGCCTGAGTGGCCACAACGTTGGTCGGCGTGAGACGACCATGCAGATACTCATCTGAGTATTTACGAAACACCGCTTCAACCGCAGCACGGGCATTTTTCAGTCCCCATTCAGAGGCAATCACCTCTGCTTTCTCGATCACATCTTGGCTAAGTCTTACTTTGTTGTCATGCATAGCTGTGTATCATCCGAGAGTAAGTATAATCCACGTACATTCGCAAACTGAGGGTCGCCCATCACTGTAAAGAGCCGTCGTCCAGCCAAGCGCTCTGAAATCAGATGGGAACCGCCGCCCGTCACCAAAAATTTGGTGACCCTCGCCATAAACGGTGTATATTGAGCTTTGACCGTTTGAAAAATTCCTTTGAACCAGGGGTCAAGATGCTCATCGAGCCAGGGAGCCCACGACAAGCCCGTATCAGCGTAGGTGTGCTCCACCCGAAAGCCATCCATGATGAGTCCGGGATCAACGGTTGTGCCTAAAGTATCAGTCAATCGCTTATCAAAGCTGATAGAAACCGCAAGTTCATAGGCTCCGCCACGATCCATGACGTTTTCGTCAATCACCTCACCTTCTGCATCAACCAACCGCGTCAGCCATGTGCCTCCGCCAATGTCAATCACAATGGTGTAACCGCTATCGGGGATGTGTCCTTGGCTTTGCGCGTAGTAGTAGGCTCCCATTCCTTCCCGCTCAACTTCGATTGACTCGATATCAACACGAAAATCAATACCGTTTCGGGTGAATTCATGCACTCCCGTTAGCTGTTCTCGTATAGCGTCTGCATTCTTTGCGGGCTCAGGCGTCGAGATAATCAAGTCAACGGGAAATTCTGCATGGTCACCCCTCAGAGGCTCTAAACAGGCGTACAAATGGAGCTTGGCTAGCTCAACCTTGTTCTCAATAACGGTTTGCTGCTGGCGTCGATACTTATAGGCTTGAGCGCCAAAGTGGTACCGTGAGCCATCCGGCAATTCAATCAGAGGGGATGCGTCAGAATAACTGACTGAATCGCGCCCCTGGGGGAGCTGATAGCGAACCGACCGAATCGCCTTCGGATGCCCGTCTCCATCAAAAAACTTGAGATCGTAATTCCCGGCGTCTAGCGCGAGCGTTTTGCGAACAGGAGTGGATGCTTTTGATGATGCTGTTGAGCTTGTTGCCTTGGCTTTACTCGTTCTTCGTGGTTTAGTAGCGGTAGTCATGTTATTGCCTCAGTCTCCAAGAGGGTTCATTTGTCCCCATCAGTACACATGAACTATATAGCGCTATTATTTTTCTATTGTCAAGCAGCGAGAGGCAATTTTTGAAGTCTTGCTAGTTCAAAGATATCACTTCATTTTTCTGAATGCGTTGTTTCATTGGCATCCCACTGGGTTTGTAAAGCTTTTGTGTCGCCTTGTTAAGGTGTAGTCTGTAATCATCTGAGGATCTGTTCAGCATGACTGAGTTTAGTGATGAATTAATCATTCCTCTGGCAGAAAAAGATGCGGAAGCGATTCGGCAGGCGATTCTCGAAAAAGTTGCCCAGCGGGGAACGATGAAGAGTATTTGTCCGTCAGAGGTTGCGAGAGACATCGGGGGTGAAGGCTGGCGTCAGCTCATGCCTGCGATTCGGCAAATTGGCACCGCATTGGCGGATGAAGGCAAGATTGTAGTGTTGCAGAAGGGGGCGATCGCCAATCCCCGACAGGTGAAAGGCCCGATTCGATATCGAATCATCTGAGTGAAATCTACGGCCTGTCACCAATAGACTGTCACCAATGGACTATGACCGAAGGATTATGCCCAACGGACTATCACCAAGAACTAATGTGAATTCTCCTCCGCGCGTCAGTGTTGTCATTCCAACCTATAACTGCGATCGCTACTTGCCTGAAGCGATTGATAGCGTGCTGTCACAAAGCTACCCCGACTATGAGGTGCTGGTGATTGATGATGGGTCAACCGACCGCACAGCAGAGATCTTAGACGGGTATGGCGATCGCCTCCGAGCTATTCACCAAACCAACCAGGGAGTGGCGATCGCCCGCAATCATGGCATCCAGCTCGCCCGAGGAGAATTCATTGCCTTTTTGGATGCAGATGATGTGTGGCTGCCCCACAAACTTGACGCCCAGGTCAAGCTGTTTGAGGCGTGTCACCAAGCCGGGGACTCTGTCGGCATGGTGCATAGCGGATGGCACCGCGTCGATCACACCCTTCAGCGACAGGTCGAAGTCTGTCCGTGGAAGACCATTCCACACCTCGATTTGGAAGGATGGCTTCAGTGGAAGCCCGTGCTTCCCAGTGCAATGATGTTTCGGCGCGACTGGCTGCTGCGAGCGGATGGCTTTGATCCGCGTTTTCCTCCCGCAGAAGATACAGATCTGGTACTAAGATTGGCGCTCATGGGCTGTCAGACCCGCTGGCTTGAAGAAGTTACGACGCTGTATCGTCAGCATCATGAGAGTGCAATGCATCGGGGACTACCTCAGGCGCGATCGCTCACCCGCGTCATTGACCATTTCTTCAGTCGCACCGATCTCCCTCCCACCATTCGTCGAATCGAGCGGCAGGTTCAGTACTCTACTCATGTTTGGATTGCCTGGTATCTTTACTACACGAGCCACACCCAGACAATGGGAGAATACCTGAAGAAATCTTTGGAATATAGCCACTATTCGGCGATCGAAACAGTTATAAACTGGGCAGAAAGCTTTTTAGTCTTCTCTAAAAAATGGGGTAAAGTGATAGACATGTCTGAACTTTGTAAAACTCCTGAATGGCAAAGTATTACATGTTCAATTATTCACGCCACACCAATTGAAATTCTCAAAAAATTTTAATCCTTAGTTTGAATTTTAAAGCCAAGACTTTTCAAAAACTTGAAGTTTATTCAAGTAATATACTCTCAGAATTTTCCATTAAAAAACGAAGGAATGTCTTAGTAATAACATTACCTAATTCATAATCAAGCTGCTTTTTGTCAAGCAAAGACAACTTTTCTAAAACGTTGTGATAACCTGGTATGAATTCGTTTGAAAAATTAATGCCGATTTTTCTATAATCTTCTAGGTCATAATTGATCTTATGAAGTATGTGGAAAATATCAAAATTTTTCATGTACTTAAGCTTAAAACCTTTTTTAAGAGCGATGCAAGGAAGCCAATAATCCCACCAAGGGGCTCCTAAACAATATTCGAAGACAGAAAGAATATCGCTTTTAAGAAAAAAATCTGCCAATTTTCTGTCGAAAATAAAGAAATCAAAACCTTTCCAATATAAATACTTTTCAGGATAATCAAATGCATAGGTATCGTACCTAGAGGCAAAGATAAC
>JAYKJC010000554.1:0-5448 GCA_035285885.1 Leptolyngbyaceae cyanobacterium
ATTAACAATACGCTCCAATATCTTCGCCACACACATCAGCGAGATAGCATAGCGCCCGGAACCTGAGCCCAACGAACTGGTCATACAGCGGATTCAGTTTGCAGAGGGGAGGAATGTGAGCAATGACCCGTTTACCAATGCGGATATCTCGCTCAAATGGGCATTGAGCAGGAATAAGCCGAGAAATCAGATGGGCAGAACGCCGATCTGTAATTTCGACGCTATCAATCCAACGTCGAATTGGCATAAGAACGTCGGCCTGAAATTGACGTTGCATAAAACAACCTTTGGCTACAACAGGTGAGGATTGCATTGCATCATCTCCTTGGTTTGGGAATCGTTTCGCCTCATTGATTCTCTTGCAGAATCGATGACAATTTTGTTTCGAAAAAAGTTATCCAATCAAACAACTTAAAAATAGAATGCCCAGATTGAACAACTAACCTACTTTGAAGATACAAACCAAACTCGATGGTTTCTTGAAGGAATTAGAAAAAGTCCGATATTTTTTCTAAAGCTAAGATGAAACCTGAAAATCCAGACCGACAGATTTGCCCTATGGCTGATTTAGCGAGCGGTGCCAAAAGAGAAAAAGTATCAGATTACACAAAAGTTATCCGGTCTTTCAGGCTTTTCCTCAGTTACATTAATTCTTAGAAAATCAGTGTATCTCTCAATGGCTTCAGCAGTATCAACGACTGGATACTGGATCTTAATTCCATCTTCAAGAGGAATAACCAAACACAATTTCTCAGGATCAGTCACTTTCAATGACTTTTTAGTAATCAACATAATGAACCTAGAACAATTAACTAAATCGACACACAAAAGGAACACATTGCTAACAGCGTAAGTACCTAGTTGATGCCGCATACCTTCAGAAAATGTCATATAACATTGTTCGATACTGTGTAAATTACACACACATTGCTGTTGGCATTTGCACATCTACTCTTCTTCGATTGTTGTCTATGACAGAAATCAACTTATCGAAGAAGTTGTGATGAATCCTGAACCATAACCAATAACTAGAACGAACTAAAGATGTTGCTCTCTACTGACATCAGCTACGTTTGCTGCTTTGAAAGGACATCATTTGAGTAAAGTCCCTGCAAGACAAAGATTTCACATCACAGTTTCCTATCTCAGCGTTTAAGCTGTATGTAAGACACATTATTAATGAACCATTACACCTCCGTGATGTTCCTGAGAGGGGGTAACCCGACTGGATAATATTGCAGAATAGAGGTGGAAAGCGGGCAATGATTCTTTGAGCGTATCGCCCAAATATCATGACCTTTAGTGCTTACCTAAAAGAAATCACGGATATTTCTAGAGGTTGTCATGCTGCAACGGAATCAAGGCAAGCTTAATCAGGTATTGATCATGGGGGCGATCGCCTTGGCTGGAATCCTGATGTCAAGTTGCAGTGGTCTATCTTCTGGCGAAAATTCTTTGCTGAGTTCAATCGGGCGTCCATCAGAATCAGAGAACGAATTAACCGATCAACCTGTGTTTGATCCGTTTTATGACGCAGTCACCACCGCAACCCTCGCAGCCGAGCAGACGCAAGTTGCTCAAACTCCCGATGAGTGGAGGGCGATCGCCGAGCAGTGGCAATCCGCCATCGAAATGATGAAGGCCGTGCCCGTGGATCATCCCAAGTACGACATCGCCCAACAGCGAGCGCTTGAAACCTATCCCACTAACTTTGAATACGCACAATCTCAAGCTGGGGATCAAGAGCTTTCTGACTTGAGTGCCGCTGACAATAAATTGACTGAGGTTGACTTCGGTGAAGGATGGCCGTTTCTTGTCGATGGCGAGATCCTGTGTGAATTTGAAGAGGCAGGTGACTACACCGTTCGACTCGTCACCTTTCACAGTATTGGCGAAGTTTTTGCCGTCAACAGTCCAGCCCAAGCACGAGCCAATGAACGGGGTTGGTTAGACGTTCGACATGTCTGGCGCGATAGTCCACTCGGCGATGGAAAAGCCCCAATGACGTGGGTCGTTATGCGTGGAGAAGCGCTCTGTCAGTAACACTCTGTCAGTAACACTCTGTCAGTAACAATGGGGATCGCTCGATAACTTGACTGGCAGGAGAAAAATTCTGGGTCTTTATTCATGCTGGTCTTTTCCTAACTTCCACCCCTATGGCATTCATTCATCACTTTGAAGAACCCGGACGTAGGAACCTAGACCCGAGGGACAGTAACAGTTTTTGGCTCCCGTCAGAGACGTTTACATCCGTCCTTGACACTATTGTCATTACCTGCGTCGATCTTCTGTTTGTGCACAAGACAGACATCTTGCTGGGCAAACGCAACTGCGAACCGATTCACGGATGGTGGGTTGTGGGTGGGCGGATGTACGCCGGAGAATCCCCGATTGATGCGGTACAGCGCAAAGCAAGAGAAGAGGCAGGACTGAGCATTGGGCGATCGCCCATTCAGTTCTTAGGCGTATATTCAACGGCATTTGCAACCCGTCGCCAACCCCCGACAGAAAACGGTTTGCACAGCGTAAACCTCGCTCACATCATCACCCTGAGCGATCATGAACGCGTCCACATTGCTTTAACCAACCAGGAATATGATGCGTGGCGGTGGGTCTCTCCAGAAACCATTGGCGATGTTTTGGATAGAGATCGAGCCTTAGATCAGTTTGTGTACCAGATGGCCTCTGACTGTTGGAATGCATTGGGATGATTCTCCCCCCATTCGTTAGTCTGAATCGGGGTGTACCTCACAGTTTGCAACTGCGTCTAGTCCTTGCAGTCACGTCCGTGCATCTTTCTGTTAAGTAATCACAGTAATCGCCGTGATCCCAAGGCATACTGTTGGCCGAGGCATGGACTGAGACATTGGCCGAGAAAGTTCTAACAACGTTTATGACCACTCCAGTTTGCGACATTTTGCTGAAGCACGGGTGTCTTCTTCATCCGACCGAACCGAGCCAAACCGTCGATATCGCGATTCAAAACGGCATCATTCAGGCGATCGCCCCCACACTCCCCCACACCGCTCCTCTCGAACTCGACCTACAGAATCGTATGGTCAGTCCGCCCTTTGTGGAATCTCACATTCACCTGGATTCTGCATTGACGGCAGGTGATCCCCGCTGGAACCAAAGCGGCACCCTATTTGAAGGGATCGAGATCTGGCGAGAACGCAAACAGCACCTCACCCTAGACGATGTAAAAGAAAGGGCGATCGCCACCCTCAAGCAACAGGCCATGCAGGGCGTTCTCTTTGTTCGCAGTCATGCAGATGTAAGTGAGCAAAACCTCATTGCCCTTAAAGGTCTGCTGGAAGTGCGAGATGCAGTGAAAGACTGGATTACGCTTCAGGTTGTGGCCTTTCCCCAAGACGGGATCTACGGAGGTCCCAATAATGAAGCCCTGATCGAAGAAGCCCTTAAGCTTGGAGCCGACGTGGTTGGTGGCATTCCTCACTATGAGCTAACCCGAGAAGATGGTGTCCAGTCCATGCATCGGGTGTTTGAGCTGGCAGAACAGTACGACCGCTTAATTGATATTCACTGCGATGAAATTGATGACGATCAGTCTCGGTTTCTAGAGGTCGTCGCCGCTAACGCGATTCGTCGAGACATGGGCCATCGGGTCGCCGCCAGTCACACGACTGCCTTTGCCTCCTACAACAATGCCTATGCATTCAAGCTGATGAGTTTTCTCGGTCGGTCAGCCATCAACTTCATCTCGAACCCGTTGATCAATATCACCCTGCAGGGGCGTACCGATACCTATCCCAAACGTCGAGGGGTCACGCGAGTGAAGGAGTTGTGGCAAAGAGGACTGAATGTCAGCCTGGGGCATGACTGTGTCCAAGATCCGTGGTACTCACTGGGAACTGGCAACATGCTGGATGTTGCCAATATGGCGGTGCATGTGTGTCAGATGACCGGAACTCAGGAAATTGACGCCTGCTACAACATGGTGACGTGGAATGGAGCCCGAACGCTCCAGGTGAGCGATCGCTACGGGATCGAAGAAGGAAAACCCGCAAACCTCATCGTCTTAGATGCGAGCGATCGCTACGATGCCATTCGTCGTCGAGCAACCATCCAATACGTCATTTCCAACGGAACCTTGATTGCCCAGACCAACGCTCCGGCTTCTCAATGGAAGGGGCTCTCATAAACGGAGAACAAACATGTTGCGCACCCAAAACCGCATTCCCTCTTGAATGTCGCCAAGTCGTGTGTTTGTAAGACAACGATGCGACTTAATCAAACTGATGTTTATTTTTGAGCCATGATAAGGGATTGATATAGTAGGAATCGACAACTTTTCTAGTCCGTTTCGTCGATTTGAGTGCTCTACAATGGCTCCTGATCCAGAACACATGGACAAATCGACACGTCAGTTTTCGGCGATCGCCAATTTATCCGAGTCAGGCAGTATCCTTGCTCGCCTTCCCCAAGAAGCAAAAGAATGGTTTGAATTATTGTCCTGGCATGAGCGTCGATATGTGCTGTCGCTCTGTCATTTAATGTGTGTCGCCTCCTCTGAAGCTCAAGCTGAGTTTCTGGACGATTACACCGCAGACGGGCTCGTTTCTCGGAAGCTGGAAGACAAAGACACCAAACGACGAGTTATCAAATATCTCAAAGAATTTAATATCGACACAGATCTAACTGAAGCGGTTCTGCGTCAATACATTCGCCAGTTCTACATTCATTCTGCTCAAGACACCCGACGTAAGCCAGACTTATACCTCCAATCGGCTCTAAAGCTCGTCTTTAGCACTGAAGAACGAAACAACGTCTTTAACTACATTTTAGGATTTGAGCTGTTCCGCATGATGTTTCGCATGAGTTGGCAACAGCACGAACGATTGTACCGATTACAACGAAATCAAGAAGAATTTCTCAACACCTACATTCGTCCGATTCAGCATACGCATCGCATCAATGGCATTATCGTGCCTCGTGATGAAGGAGTGTTCTTCGCGCGTCGCGACTACTTCATCCAAATTCCCGACATTCCAGAAAGAAAACTCAATACCCTGGTCATGGCAACATTCACCACCGAGAAGACCAGTCATTTTGGGTTTCTGATCATCCGCCATATTAATGCCCTACACTTCGACTACGATGCCATCTTCAAAGATGAGGCCCGACCCACCATCTTCTTGTGAATTGCACCCATGAATCACACCCATGCATTGAAGATCTTCTATAGCGTCTTGCAACCGGGTTAAGCACAAAAACGGAGGTGGGAGCTACATCCCTCACCATTCATTTTTAAACAACACCTCTCGTGCTTTTTTCCTGTCTCAGATGAATCAGCAACGCCCACAAATCGTTTAATCTATATAGACGGGATCATTTTGAGTAATGATCGTCGTCTGCAACGCTGATGCAGAATTTTTTTGGCCTGATTGAAAGTGGATGTTGCGTGTGCCCAAAGCTGGCATTATTTTC
>JAYKJC010000555.1:0-2578 GCA_035285885.1 Leptolyngbyaceae cyanobacterium
GCACAGATCCAGCAGCACGAGTCCCAAAGGGCACTGCAAGAGCGCGAGGCGACCGCCCGCGAACTGCAACAAGCCTCTGAGGTGCTTGCCCGCGAGATCAAAGGCTGGTCGCCGGAAGTTGCTGAAAGCCTGCGCAGTGTGGCGAAAGATTTGGGCGCAAAGGATGCCGAGTTGAACGGCATTCGGGCGCCGTGGATCGTTCGCGCGCTGCACTCGCACAAGCAACTGATGGAAATGCAGTCGAAAGCGTCGAAGCCGCCCGCAGCGACGCCAGCAACGCCCGTTAAGACCGTCACCGGGATGGCCGCGAAAGCCGCGCCGAATCCCGACAAGATGAGTATTGACGAGTGGATGGCTTGGCGAAACAAGCAGGCCGCACGCCGCTGAGTTGATTTTGTAGCCAACCACCTAAGCCGCCTTTGAGCGGCTTTTTTCATTTCAGAGGTCTACTGTGCCTAATACTCTCCTTAATGCGGACATGATCACGCGCGAGGCGCTGCGTGTCCTGCATCAGAAACTGGTTTTCGTCGGCAGCATCAACCGCGCTTACGACTCGTCGTTCGCGGAAGAGGGCGCCAAGATCGGCTCGACTCTGCGCATCCGCAACCCGAATCAGTTCACGGTGCGCAACGGCGCGGCAATCAGCCTGCAAGACGTGGTGGAAACCAACACTGCGCTGACCGTCGACACGCAAGTTGGTGTCGATTTCGAGTTCAGTTCCAAGGAACTGACGATGAACATCGACGCTTTCTCGGACCGCTACCTCAGGCCCGCCATGTCGCGGATCGCGGCCGAAATCGAGTCGAAAGTCCTTCAGCAGATGTACCTCGCCACGCCGAATATCGTGGACGGCGACGGCGCGGCTATCAGCCTGCTGCGGGTTCTGCAAGGGCGCAAGGTGCTGCAAGACGAACTCGCCCCCGAGGACGACCGCACCGCACTGCTGTCGACCACCCATGAAGTCGCGCTCGTTGATGCGCTGAAGGGTCTGTTCCAAGACTCCGAGGCTATCAAGAAGCAGTACCGCGACGGCATGATGGGTCGCACTGGCGGGTTCGACTTTTACTGCTCGTCGCACGTCGCCCGGCACACCACCGGCACTGCCGCGAAAACGACCGGTTACCTGTCGAATTCGGCGACTGCGCAAGTGGGCTCGACCATCGTCATTGACGGCGGCACGACCACCTTTCGGCGCGGCGACATCGTGACTTTCGCTGGCGTGTTCGCGGTTCACCCGCAAACCAAAGTTTCGACTGGGGTTCTCAAGACCTTTGTCGTGACTGCGGACACCTCGACCTCGGCGACTTCGCTTGCGATTTCGCCCGCGATCGTGGCGACCGGCGCGCGGCAGAACGTGTCCAACGGCATCGCCGATAACCAAGCGATCGTCAAAGTCGGCGCCGGCAACGGCGAGACGCTCGACGGCAGCATGGTTTATCACAAGGACGCATTTACGTTCGCGACCGCTGACCTCGTGGTGCCGCGCGGTGTCGATATGGCGTCGCGGCAGGTCTACGACGGCATTTCGATGCGGATGGTTCGGCAGTACAGCATTTCGGAGGACACCTTCCCGGTGCGGTTCGACGTGCTGTACGGCGCCCAGGCGATCCGCCCGGAGCACGCCTGTCGTATCCACGCTGACGGCTGATCGAGTCTAGTGCAGTAACCCCGGCCGCCTCGACGGCCGGGGATTCCAAGGGCAGCAATGAATTACGGCGAGCTTCGGGCCGCGATTGCGAATTTCTTGCAGCGCAGTGACCCGGAAATGACGGCGAGCATTCCGACTTGGGTGACGCTTGCAACTGCGGTTTTCAACCGCGATCTGCGCACGCCCGAGATGGAGTCGCGCGATACCGCTGCGATGACCAGCGAATTCATCGGTCTGCCGTCGGACTTTTTGGAGATGCGCGGCGTCTACAAAACTGACGGCACCGCGCTGCGGTATTTGGCCGCGCAGCAATTTGCCGAAGTCGTGTCCTTACAGCGTGCGATGGAAACGCCGATCTACACGATCGAGGACTTCCAGTTGCGACTGTATCCGCCGCCGTCGGCGAGCGCCCCGGCAAGCCTGACGATCCTGTACTACGAACGCATTCCGATGCCGACCAGTGACAGCGCGACGAACTGGCTCATGCGCGACTGGCCGGACGTGTACCTGTACGGATCGATGATGCACGCCCGCGCGTGGCTGCATGACGATCCGCGGCTGGCGCTCGTGAAGCAATTGTACGACGAGGCATTGGCGAGCGTGCGCAGACGAAAAGTCCACGCAACCGGCATTGTATCGGCGGTCGGTTCTGACATTCCGGCCGCGCGGCTGGGCTGGTCGATTCGCAGGGGGATTTGATGCCGCTTGGCCTAGCCCAATCATCGAGTCTTGCGCAAGCGACGTTCGTTAACCGCGCGGCTTGCCCGACAGCGACCAGTGCGGCGGCGACCGCTGGGAATGCAAAGGTGGCGGTTGCCGCCGTGTTTCGGCAGGGCGTCGCAAGCGGCAACCTGATCGACTCGTACGACTTCCAGACTCCCGCCGGCACCGTCAACATAGCGTCGCCCGCGCTGCGGATTGGTTTTACCG
>JAYKJC010000556.1:0-35811 GCA_035285885.1 Leptolyngbyaceae cyanobacterium
GAAGCCCGACGGTACCGTCGTCGTTCAAAAAAAGATGGGGAATACTCAGATGCGAGTTGCATTTGTTTCCACCCTATACGGTCGAATTAGAGCGAAACCTGTCATAGGATGCACTTAATTAGGATGCCTCTCTACAATTGTCCCGATAGTCGTTCCCTAGAAACGCTCCACATAGGAGCTACTCTTAAGTGGTGGATGTGTTTTTACGAGCTGGTAGGCGACGTGCCTGTATCTGCAAAAGCTTAAATCTACGCAAAATTCCAAACAAACTCCACGTGCAGCTTGATGTGTTGAATCGCGATGAATTTCAATCGGGGCGTATTAGGTTTCGGTAATGATGGCAATACGCAAGTAGCATCTGACAATTTCAATGAGTTAAGCTACGAGTAGAGTCGATACAGCTTGGTCGTTTAATTTTATTGAGTCAACGTATTGAATTAACGGATCGAATAAACGAATCGAAGAAGCGTATCGAAGTTATCTATCAAAACACCACATCTGGGACTCGTAATGGAACAAGAATTGTTCACAGCGCCTGATCATCGTTCTGTTGTTGTCTTAAAGCCAACAGGACGCCTCGATATTGCGACCGCATGGCAATTCAGACTCAAGCTGCAAGAATGCATTTCTCAAGTGAGCCCACACGTTGTTGTGAATCTGAGCCAGGTGAACTTTGTCGATAGCTCTGGGTTAACGGCTTTAGTGGCAGGCATGAGAGACGCCGATAAACGGAACGGATCGTTTCGCATTGCGAGCGTCCATCCAGAAGCTCGTCTGGTGTTTGAAGTCACGATGATGGATTCTGTCTTTGAGATGTTTGAGACTGAGTCAGAAGCATTAAACCAACCCATCGCGAGTCCTGCCTAATCAATCCACCTTGGCAAACCGTCACGGACACGCGAGAATAGGGAAGCAAATATTCTAACGGTTTCTCTGTGAGCAGCGTTCGTACGGTTTCTGATACAAAGCGTCAATTTTACACACTGCATTCTCGACCGATCTCTTCGATCTACCGTCGTATCGTCGAAGAGTTGATCGTAGAAATGCACTTACTATCGGTCAACGTTGATTTTCTGTACAACGCCATTTATGCACTTGGCGTCGTCACAACGTTTGATCAATTCATGCAGGGCTATCGTCCTGATCAAGACAAGGAATCAATTTTTCAAGCCCTTTGTCGTTCGATTGAATCGGATCCCCAACGTTATCGCCAGGATGCAGATCAGATTAAGGCTGAAGTCTCGTCTCTCACGAAAGAGTCGTTTCTTTCAATCATTTCTCTTGATGAGAATGCTCCAGAAGGAACCTTGAAGAGCTTCGTTCGCACGATTACCGAAGCGGACTCCTTTAAGTACAGCCGTCTGTTTGGCATTGGGCTGTATACCCTCCTCAGAACGATTAGCCCAGACCTCGTCACTGATAAAGAGCAGCAAGAAGAAATTCTTGAAGTGCTGTCGTCCAAGTTGCCACTTCCTGAAGATAAATTGGCGAAGGATGTTGAAAACTATCAGCTCAATCTTGAGAAGATGATGCAGGCTCAAGAGGTGTTGAATGACATGCTCAAAGCCGACCGCAAAAAGCGTGAAGAACGCGAGGCTCAGAAAAACACCCAAGAGCAACCCGTAGAGGGGCAGACGACTGACGAAGAGCAGGTTTCTGCACCTCCCGAAGGCTAAGGCGAGCCGAGCATTAAGTCATGTAATCAAGCAAGGGGCGTTCGGACTCAGTCCGCTCGCCCCTTTGTCGTGGGGACTACTTGGCCATTAGCGATTTGCAATCGAAAAGCAGTTGTGTGGGTTGCAACGCGCCCCACACAACTGTACTTAAACAACGCGCATAGCGCTATGGCGATTGAGGAATGTGAGTTGTTGATAGAGCACCTCTAACTTTGGTGTGGAAATCCCTTTCGCCTGTGCGGCCTTCAAGGGATTTCCAAAAATTGCATCGACTTCCATAACGTTTTGGTTCTCAAAGTCAAGCTTCATGCTCGTTCGGTAGGGTTCCATCGTTTCTGTGTCGGCCAAAATTTTCTCAACATAGTTGTCTTCAATTGTTCGGCTATAGGCAGCGGCGATCGCCCTCACCTCATTCATCAGATCTTCTGCCAGTTGCCGGATCGCTGGATGATGAATCATCTCATCTGTCGTTGCATCCAGCACCACGGATAAGCCATTAAATGGAATGTTCCACAGCAGCTTTTGCCAGCGGGCAAGAAGCAGGTCTTCTGAACGAACAATGGGAATGCCCGCCGATTCAAAGTCTTGGGCGATCGCCTCTAACGCATCGCTGATGTTAAGCGGAGCATAGTCCGGCGCATACTCGCCAATGGCGATCGCCTTATAGTCCACATGTCGAATATGGCCTGGCCCGACTTTGTTTGAGCAAATGAAACACAGCCCTCCCATGACGCGATGGCGATCGCCCACAATTCCAGCAACCTGTTCCTCGGCGTTCAGTCCATTTTGCAGCAGCAGCACCGTGCTGTGTTCTCCCAGCAGTGGCGGCAGCAAGATATTGAGGAGGTGATTTTGGGTGGTTTTGAGCGCAACAATAATCACATCGCAGGGCGGCATGGCTTCGACTGATGCATAGACCTGGACGGGTGAAAGCTTAAAATCGCCATCGGGTGAGTCCACTTGCAGCCCATGTACCTGGATGTGGTCATAATCGCTGCGGGCCAGAAAGTGGACATCGCAGCCCGATTTCTGCAAGCACGCGCCATAGTATCCACCAATAGCTCCAGTACCTAGAATTGCGTAACGCCGTAGGGGGGATCGATGCTCCATGAGAGAGAAAGGGGTAAACCAGCAAATATCTTTACATCTTAAGGACTACCCCTGTGAGGTTTTGAAACGATTATCAGAAGTTTAACAAAGCCTGTTAATGTGATTAAGCGGTAGAAGCGTCCACCTGTAGCCCTACGCTGGTGCGTTAGGAGATTGATACAGGCGTAGCCCCGCTGTGCGGGAGTCTGCTCACACACTAACCCCGTGGAGCTATATGATGAGACGTTGACCGTGATGGCTGGGTTTAGTGCGAAGCCGTTACTAGACCCGTTGCTTTGAGAGCAACGGTGGGGAAAGTCCAGTGAAAGTCTGGCGCTGTCCCGCAACTGTGTTGGAGGAGGAACGAATAGCAAGGGACACCTCTGCTATTCGTTCCTCCTCGCTAAGTCAGAATGCCCACCAGTCAGTTGTCGTTTCACTCATCTGCGAGGCACAGATGAATACAAACCATGCATAAAATTCCAGTAACCGTGATCACGGGTTTTCTTGGAGCCGGAAAAACAACGCTCATCCGCCACCTCCTACAGCACAATCAGGGCAGACGGATCGCCGTCTTGGTGAACGAATTTGGAGAAGTTGGCATTGACGGTGAGCTGCTCCAATCCTGCCAGATGTGTGACGATGAGGATGACGCACCCAACACTATTCTTGAACTGACGAATGGCTGTCTGTGCTGTACTGTGCAAGAAGAATTTTTGCCGACGATGCAAGAGTTGCTGAAGCGGCGCGATCGCATTGACTGCATTGTGGTCGAAACATCGGGACTGGCGCTTCCCAAGCCCCTAGTGCAAGCCTTTCGCTGGCCAGAAATTCGCACCGGAGCAACGGTGGATGGCGTGATTACGGTCGTGGACGGAGAGGCGATCGCCAACGGTCAGTTTGTCGATGATGAAGCAGCCCTTGATGCCCAACGCGCCGACGATCCGAGCCTCGATCACGAAACTCCCTTAGAAGAATTGTTCCATGATCAGCTGTCCTGCGCGGATTTGATCGTGCTCACCAAAACCGACCGCATCTCTGACGAGACTCGTGCCCGAGTGGAAGCGTGGCTCAAAACCGAAGTGCCAAGCAGCGTGAAGATTCTGCCCTGTCATCAAGGCACCATTGCTCCTGATGTGCTGTTGGGCTTTAATGCCGCCGTGGAAGACCACCTGGACTCGCGCCCCAGCCATCATGACCACGAAGAGGAGCACGATCACGATGACGACATTCAGTCCGTGGAGGTGACCCTGCCTGATCCCTGCGACCCAACCGTGCTGATTCAACGACTGAAGCAGTTGGTTGCAGATCATGAGATTTATCGCATCAAAGGGTTCGTTGCTGTGCCTGATAAGATGATGCGTTTAGTGGTACAAGGAGTGGGCGATCGCTTCGATTCCTTTTACGATCGAAAGTGGCGACCTGATGAACCCAAAGTCACCCGACTGGTCATCATTGGTCGTGGGCTAGACGCAGGGATCATTACATCAAAAGTTCTTGGAAAAATGCTGACGCCCACAACTTAGCTGTCCATCGTTCTAAACCTAGTAGAAATTCCCATTGATTTGGCTCAATAATTTGAACGATGTGCATTTTAGTATTGACAATGAGTCAGCCTTAAAATGAGAACTCTCATCACTTTAATGGCTTACACACTACGTTCATTCTCCTTCGTTGACGTTCTACGTTTGTTCGCATCACATGACACATACACTCGAAAATATTCAGGCATCCAGCAAAAAAAATAACCCTTCCTCTTCCTTCGTTGATGACATGGTCACTCTGGATACTGAACTGTCTAACCGTCATATTGACCTTGATCCCGCAGGCTATTTTCTGATTTATCTTGACCGAGAAAAGCATCTGATTTGTGCGGCGCTCTATAGCAACGACATCAATGAAAAAGGCGTTGCCGTTGACCCAGAAACAGGTAAACCTATTCCCTGTAATCGCCCCGTAAAACGGACTCCTGTTCAGGTCTTTACCGGACGAACCGCAAAAGAACTCGGTATGAAAATCACGGAGCAAACGCAGCCTTGTCCACTCACGCGCTTTGATCATGCGCTTTACTTGGGACGCGAATTTGTCAGAGCGGAGCTGGCGCTGATTTCGGGACAGGAATATATTCAAGATTAATGGCGCAAGGAGGTGGGGGGAATGAATTCAGGCGATGGGAAATCCTTTGTCCTGTATAATCTGGTGAGCTTCTTGGTTGGGTTAGCATTTGCATGAAATCACCCGTCATCCCATCTCTTCAGAATCACACAGCGCCCCCCATCGACGTTTTAGATCCCCATGAAGCACTGATTTTTTTGCACCTCACCAAAACGGGTGGAACGAGTCTGTTTCGTCTTCTGAAGCAACACTATGCAAAACCACAAACCTTTCATTACGGCAGCAAACCCGGTCGAACGCTCCAGGACTTTGAAAACTTGTCGCTTGAACAGCGGGCTCATCTGAAATTTATTCATGGGCATCTAGAATTTGGGTTTCACAAACGGCTAGATCAGTCCTGTCGCTACATCACCCTATTGCGGGAACCCATCAGCCGAGTTGTTTCAGAATATTATTTCTTGCATCAGAATCCCCGAAGCCCTATTTCTAAAAAATATCGCTTGGCCTCTTTACGGGATTTTCTATCGCAGAATTACCTGACGGTTGACAACTATCAAACCCGCTCCATCGCTGGATCACTGTCCAACCAATTCAAATTTGGCGAGTGCCAGACTGAGCTATTGGAGGCGGCTAAGTTCAACCTTGCTCAATTTTTGTGGGTGGGCATCACTGACCGATTTGATGAATCGCTTCTTCTCCTCAAGCATCAGTTGGGGCTCAAGAAAATCTTATATTCTCCCTTTAATCAAAACTCCCGAAAACCTCAGCTAAACACGATTGATGAGTGCGATATCGAATACATTCGGGCATTGAATCAGCTTGATCTTGAGCTGTATCAATTCGGCAATGAATTGTTGTCTCAGGCCATCGAGCAAATTGGAGGTTCTTTTAGAGCGGAGTATCACCTTTTTCAACATGCAAATCAGCACTATCGTGCGACTACGTCAGCTATTAAATTAGAACAGAAAAAACAGCGGAAAATTAGAACTAAGATTCGAGCCATTCGCCAGTCTCGACAGCAGATTGTGCAGATGAAAAAGAGAATTCAGAATGAAACCAACGAAATTTCCAAAAGTCGCCTCTTTCGACTCTTGCGACGGTTGGGAATGGGCTAATTCATGGAAATTTACTCTGTCCTGTATAATCCGATGAGTACATCGGCCCGTTTATGGATTGCATGAAACCATCTGCTCTGGAGTCTTTTCATCCTCACAATGAAGCACACATCGAGCAACTAAAACTCAATGAAACTCTGATTTTTTTGCATGTGATGAAGACAGGTGGAACCAGTCTCTTTCGGATACTGGAGCAAAACTATCCATCCCAACACACCTTTCATTTCGGCAACCAGGAAGGGCGAACGCTTGAGGACTTTGATAACTTATCCCTCGAAACGCGCGATCGCTTGAAATTAATTCATGGGCATCTAGAATTTGGGTTTCATCATCACTTGAGTCAACCCTGTCGCTACATCACCATGTTGAGAGAACCGATTAACCGAGTGGTGTCGCTCTATTATTTTCTGTATCAAAATCCTCCGCGACGCCCCCCGGAAGGCCCGCCCTGTGAAACCTTACGCGATTTCTTGGAGCTTGGTGTTCTTGGAGTTGACAACAATCAAACTCGGCGCATTGCTGGAGAGATTTCTAATCACTACCCCTTTGGAGAATGTACTGCTGACCTGCTGGACATAGCGAAAGAAAATCTTTCTAAGTTCTTGTTTGTAGGAATTACTGAACAATTTGATGAGTCTCTTATTGTTCTGAGGCGTAAGTTAGGCATCGATAAGATCTTATATTTTCCCGTTAGAAGCAACTCCAGGAAACCTAAACTAGAAACTGTTGACCCGCGAGATATTGAGCACATTAAGGCATTCAACCAGCTTGATATTGAACTGTATCAATTTGGAAATGAATTACTTGAGCAAGTGATTCGCCAAGCGGGCGATTCTTTTAGAACGGAATACTATTTTTTCAAGCTTGCCAATCAGCAATATCGTTCGAAAATTTCAGAGGTCGCGTCAGTCAAGACAAAAATCCAAAAGACCAGGAAGAAAATCCGACGCACTCACCAGGCACGCCACCAGTTCAGTCAGGCCAAAAAGCGCGTTCAAGATGACATAACGGCGATCGCCCACAGTCGTCTTTTTCGCTTCCTTCAGCGACTAGGCATTCGCTAACCCCTTCAGCACATCCAAGGCTTCTTGGGCTGACGAATAGCGCGACGACACGGTTAACTCGGTCATTCGCTGTATCCATTCTCCAAATGCGGTGCTGCATGACTCAAATTGAGCCACATCTATCTTCGAGTTCTTCCGAGGAAACTCGCTGGGCGGTAACCCCGTTAACAGATTCACCAGCGACATCCCTAAGCTATACAAGTCAGAGGTCAGCAGCCCCCGACCACTCATCAGCTCAGGAGCCATATAGTTCTCATCTCCAACGAGAGACATGATTGTGGTGTTGGATGGCTTGCTCGCCAATCGCTTGACTGAACCAAAGTCCACTAAATAAATTTGTGATTTTTGCTCCGATGGATTTTCTTCCGATGTGCTAGAAATCAGAATATTACTGGGCTTAATATCTCGATGAATGATGGAAGGCTCGTTATTGTGTAAGTAAATGAGAATTCTGAGGATCGCCCGTGCAACCTTCTGAACTTCTGCCTCGGAAAAAAGACGCCCTTTTTTCAAATATTTGTCGACTGACACACCCTCGATATAGCTCTGGACAAGCACCATCGCTTTCATCTGCTTGGGTAAGTCAATTTCAAAGTAGTCCAAATGTTTGGGGATGGAAGGATGGTTGAGCGATCGCAAAATCTCCACTTCTCGCTCAAACAGCTTGACCGTATCAGGATGCAGGTCATCGTCAATAGAAATCATCTTGAGTATGACTGGCGTTTCTGTTTCGATATTGGTCGCCAGCAGAGTCCATCGGCCCGCCTGCCGTCCCAATTGTTTTTCAACTTTGTAGCGATCGCCCAGAATTTGACCAGCCATAGTTCTATACTTTTCTATGACACTATTTTCTATGAGACTAAATGTTAGACAACATCATGAATGTTTGGAACAGCCATGATGCCACACTTTACCCTTCGTTTACTTACGTAAAGGATTTACGGGAATGCACCGTGACTTGACTAGTGTATCCTTGAAATTCTAAAGCTGCGATTCTTCTTTGCGATCAAAATTTGGCCACTTGGTATGTCAACTTCTGCTCAATCCTCCGTTCGTCAAGATCTACACCCTTCAATTCAAAAGCTTGCCACGTTGATTATTGATACATGGAGCCAATACCTGGAGCTATCTCCTTATGTATTGCCGGATGACCTTGGTTACGTGGAAGGCCGACTCGAAGGGGAGAAGTTGGTCATTGAAAATCAGTGTTTTCAGACTCCCCAGTTTCGCAAGATGCATTTAGAAATTGCAAAAGTTGGCAAAGCGCTGGATATTCTGCACTGCGTCATGTTTCCGAGACCAGACTTTAATTTGCCGATGTTTGGCACAGATATTGTAGGGGGACGGGGTCAAATTAGTGCAGCGATTGTTGACTTGTCTCCCATGAGTGCTGAGCGATTGTTGCCCGAAAACTACCAACGCGATTTACAAGCCCTCTCAACAATTGACTTTTCGCAACCCCGCCCCTTGCCAGAATGGGGCAGCATTTTTTCAGATTTTTGTCTCTTTATTCGACCCGATCATACGAATAATGAAGAAGAGCAGTTTATTCAACGGGTCGGTGATTTCCTTCGGATTCATTGTCAGCATGCCCAGTCAGCAATCCCCGTTCCAGACCAGCGTGACGAACACTTAGCTGGACAATTTCGGTATTGTACGCAGCAACAAAGAAATGATAAAACCCGACGCATTCTTGAAAAAGCCTTCGGGAACGAGTGGGCCGAACGCTACATGACCACTGTCCTATTTGATGTTCCAGAACGTTAGTCTAGTTAATCCATATAAGCAACGGACAAGCGGCAGTTACAGCGAGCTTTACTGCTCTACAACCATGCCCCTTTTCTTCGTAGCAATTAGAGGAGTTTGCCAAGTCGTGAATTGGATAAAGGTGAGTACTTCTACCATTGCTCATTATTCAAATGGCACGCCTATCCAATAGCACTCCGTTGTGAATCCATGATCGGGGTTGAACCAGTCGGTAAACTAATAATGAACTCAGCTCCCTTATCGGATTGAGAAGTGGTGCTAAGCGTTCCACCATGGGTTTCAGTAATAATTTGGTAGCTAATCGCAAGCCCGAGCCCCGTTCCTTTGCCCACTTCCTTCGTTGTAAAGTACTGGTCAAAAATCTTTTGCTGAATATTGGGTGGAATACCTGGCCCGTTATCAGCAATGCTGATCTGCACTTGGCTGTTATCGTCACTCAGCCGTGTAGTAATCGTAATTTGATTGGGTGAAAGTTTGATATTCTCAAAGCTCCGCCCTTGATTAGATTGCTCCAATGCATCGATCGCATTGGAAAGCAAGTTCATAAAGACTTGATTGAGTTGACCCGCAAAACATTCAACATTGGGTATATCGCCATATTGTTTGCACACTTGAATTGCTGGCCGACGGTCGCTGGCTTTCAGCCGGTGTTGAAGAATGAGCAAAGTGCTCTCTATTCCTTCATGGATATCAAACTTAACAGGTACTGTGCTGTCAAATCGAGAGAAGGTGCGTAAGCTCATGGTGATATCACGAATGCGTTTTGTGCCCTCCTTCATCGAAGCCAGCATTTTCGGGAGATCGTCTCGAATGAAGTCGAACTCGACATTTTCGAGTTCTTCCTCAATTTTCTGTCCTGGATTAGGAAAGGTGTGCTGGTAGAGATCGATAATGGCTAGAAGATCTTGAACATACCCTTCTGCTGGTTTGAGATTGCCAAATAGAAAACCGACTGGATTGTTGATTTCGTGGGCAACACCTGCGACTAAATTACCCAAAGCCGACATTTTCTCACTCTGAACCAAGTGCAATTGAGATTGTTGGAGTTCAGATAGGGCTGCATTAAGTTCAATTGCTTGCCGTTTTAACTTTTGGTTGAGTTCCTGTAAGCCAATTTCAGCTTGTCTGCGGCGGGTAATGTCCTGGTATGTTCCTAAGATGCCAATGACATTACCTTCGGTGTCATGTAAGGGAGCTTTGTTTGTCTCTAGCCACGTTTGTTCACCATTGCTGTGCAACTGGGGTTCAACAATGCCAAATTCGGGCTTGTCCGCGTCCATGACTCGCTTGTCACATTTACGATAGAAATCTGCTTCTTCCTTCTTCCAGGGCATGTCATAGTCATTTTTGCCAATGATTTCGGAAGGAGAAGCAAGTCCGGCATCTTCAGCAAAGTTGCGATTACAGCCGAGATAAGCCAAATTACGATCCTTCCAAAAAATGGCTTCTGGTAGGGTGTCCATGACCAGCTGAAGTAGTTGTTGTGAATGCCGGAGGTCGTTTTCAACCTGTTGACGCCGCTCCAATTCTTGCTGATGAGCTGTTCTCAACGATTTCAACTCTTGCTGACAGTTCAAAAGAGCGCTTTGTAGATGGTCTTGAGCTATCTCGGGTGATCGATTCTCATCATTCAGGTGGTTCATGCGTGGGTGCTCCAAGCGTCACCTGATCAGGTTACCCAAGAAGAAACCTAGAGTTGCAGAACCGTGATTGGAAATTTGCTCGAAACTACAGCTTATGTGCGTTGGTTAAGGACAGATGTGTGTGGCGCGCTGTGCCCCACACATCTGTTTTTGTGCTTAATGCGGCTGCAAATCGCTATAAGCTGCATGAGACCTACTCATGTATGGGAGATACTCCAGAAAAGGTAAGGGACTTGCTAACTCTTAGATTTTGTTTGGCGGTTAGAGTCGTTTTTCTAAGCGTTCTCGCCAATCTTGATCAATCGCTTCAGCACTCAACAACTCTTGAGTCATCAAATCCATTTCTGTGGTGTAGGCCAGGTCTTCGGCAGATACGATGGTTTCTGCTGAGAATCGGCGGGCATAGGCCAGCTTTTCTTGAATGTCGGTAGATGGCTGATCGAGCTGATTGGCCCACTCAAAGCGGTGATGATTGCGCTGCTCAATTTTGTGGTTGGTGCGACGGAGCCAGAGATGGCGGAGGAGGGGAATGAGTAAGAAGGCGATCGCATAGCCCAAAAACACCCAAAACCCCGCTTCGACAGCCCCCACAATCAGTTGACCTGCTTCACTCAGTCGAGCAAATGACTCGTAACTAAACAACGACTCAAATGCAATCACAACCGCTAAATTCACGATGCCCAGCCCAATCGCCCAGGTTCGCTGCGTCGGACTGGCCACACTAAACGGCCACAAACTTTCTTTGAGGTAATCGGGTACGGGCTGGCTTCCATTCTGTTCGGCCATCACTTGCAGAGCCGGAAAATGATAGATGAGTCCTCCCGAAGGGCTCACCTGTGGACTTCCCTTAAACCGCTGAAGCACAGGCAGCATGTAATCTTCCAGGTCTACAGAATCGCTGCGCTGATCTACAGGAGGTAAATCGAGGTAAGGCGCAATTTGTTCGGCGGTGACGGCTCCCCCGTGGTTGCGGATGACGCCTGCAATCATGCGCCAGCGGCGATCGCCCAGATCCTCATTGGGGTTTCCATCTCCAAAGATGAATGAAAACACCGCCTCCAGGAAATTCAGCTTAGGCTGAGAGCCTGAGGTGCGAGGAGACCGACCCACGGGCGATCGCCGTTGAGGTGACCATTCACGCCTTCTCCGCCCATAGTAATCCAGCACAAAGATGTCATGGAGCGAGAAGGGAAAGACGTGAATGGCAGGAAAACCTCCGGAGCCGTAGGAGTCCCTACCCCGCGAGTTTCCTTCTTGTTGACCTTGCGCAGCTTTCCAGAGAAGGAAAACGGCGATCGCCACGACAACAATCGAGGCAATCAGCACAACACCAAACGCAATTCGGATTAAGTAAAATAATCCACTCCAGATTCGCTGCCCCAGTTCTTGTAATCGCAGTTTCAGGGAGTTATTTCTTAGAATTGCGCGAACATTCTTCGGAAACCGATAAACAATATCTCCTGACTCAGCCACCTGAAGATGTCCGTTTGCCTCAGAGGCGAGTGCCAACAGTTCTTGCTCTGCCAGTCGAATGTCCAGTCCGGCTTGGGTTGCAACATCGCCAACAGTCACTCGATACCCCAGTGTCTCGACTGCCTTGAGCAGCCTTGAATCTGGAACCATACTTACACCCTTAGTTCACACAACGTTTCGTTCTCTCCCCTTCAGTATAGAAAGCAGAGTGCATCATCGTGTTGTGCTTGGTCTGAGCCTTTGCCTAGCAGAAAGATGTTTCCTGGATGGGCGATCGCCCTTCACTCCAACCTTGTCCACTCCATGCTCTCAATGATGGCCTGGACGACCCGCCGATATTCCTCACGGTCTTCGCCTTTCACAAGCACCACAACATCAACCATCACCGAAGGCTGGTTGGCATTGCCCTCATCGAGCTGAAACACATAGTGCTCAAGCCGATCATCACCGATGAGGCTCTCATCCTCATATGCTTGAGCGTCAAATCCAGCAATCGTCGTCTGCTGGATCTGGTCTGTCGGAATGTCTTCTGCCTCAATGTAGGTATCGACGGTTTCTCCCGACACCAGACTAAATCCAATTAAGAATCCATCGGTGATTTCTGTCTCTGGAGCCGCATCAGGCCCAATGTACTTTACGTTGAGAACAGTTTCTAGGACTTCGGTGATCGCTTCTTCTGGCAATTCAAGCGTCAGCGACCAGCCTCCTGTTATGGCTGGTATACGTTCTTGATAGGGATAGCTCGCTTTCGACGGGCGGCTGCTCGGGGGCTTCGGGGGGTTGGGTGGGTTCTTGGTTGGGCGTGCAGGAGGCGATCGTCACCATCGTCAGTAGCGGTGCCAGTAGAGAAATCCCCGTGGCTAGAAGCTTGCGCGTGAAGACAGGCATAACGTGCAATCCAAAGTTAGGACTTACGCATTTTTATGGGTGGTAGCGGGCTGCACACCCACAAAAATGCACTAGATACAGCAATTCTCATTATGGAAATTCAATGGGCAAAACGGTCGCCGCAAGCGACCGTTTTGCCCATTGAATCTATACAAGTGAGCGCCGATAGGGCGCGAAGTCTTTCAAAATGAGAATTGCTGCACTAGATAGGGAGGACTTGCGTCAGTCCTGA
Organism: Leptolyngbyaceae cyanobacterium; assembly: GCA_035285885.1. Taxonomy (GTDB): domain Bacteria; phylum Cyanobacteriota; class Cyanobacteriia; order CAKZMO01; family CAKZMO01; genus JBCCWF01. The sequence continues at coordinate 13,063 of JAYKJC010000556.1, forward strand.
AAGTAATGTCTGAAAGTAATGATTGTTTGACGATTGGATAATTAATTGGATAATCATCGTAAAAAAATATGGATGGTTAGAACATCTACCCAAGGTAGTTCCAGGCTATTGTTCTTTTCACTTGCAAAGAATATTGCATGTGCAAGGAATCGAGCCACCACTTTGCATCCAGTCCCTTTCGCCGCACCCGTGCGAGATTCTTGTGCATCAATCCTATTCCTCGTCTGAACCTGTTACCATCATCATTTCTGAAGTCGTCGCCCCCGATCGCTTAGACGAGTATGAAGCCTGGACGCAAGGCATTAACCAGGCGGCTCAACGCTGGGAAGGGTTTATGGCCGTTGAGGTGTTGCGCCCTAGAGACAACGCCTATGCTGAATATGTGGTGATTATTAGATTTGACTCCTATGAGCACCTGCGGGCGTGGGTTACCTCTGAGGAATATTTCCATTGGATTGAACAATCCAGAGGACTTATTGAACATCGGTCTGTACATCATATGGCCCATGGGCTAGAGGTTTGGTTTGCGGTTCCTCGCAACGAGTCAACCCGCTCCTATGAGCAACCGCCTTACTACAAGAAGGTGATTTTAGGCGTTCTCGCCGTTTATCCGCTCATCTTGTTGTCCAATGCTCTGTTGGGCACCGTGCTAGAGCCGCTACCGCCGAAGCTTGGTTTATTGATATCCGTTTTGTTTGTGTCGTCGTTGCTGACCTATCCGGTGATGCCCATGCTGACTCACCTTCTAGATTTTTGGCTATACCCATCGTCCCCTGATACCAAACCCACATGACGCGGTCTTTATCACTCTAGAGGCGAAGAGAAAGGTGATTTTGGGGTGGATGGCTGAACGATTGACGAGGAAGGTGGAGCCGTATCTCCATTGGGAGCCGTATCTCCATTGACTGAGTAGGATTCATTGCTTGAGGGCATAGAAGGTCGGGCGATCGCCCCAGACGTCCCATCAAAAGACAGCAAGGGCGCACTGATAGGCTCCCTGCGATGATGGTCGTGATGGTCGTCTGATATAGAAGCATCCACCTGTCGCACCTGAATGTGGTGAAGCCGAGTATCTTCAATCGAAATGACCGTCATCTCCAGGTTGTCGAAAATCAGCACATCTCCAGGATCGGGAATTTTTTGAAGCTGATTGATAATAAAACCGCCCAGCGTTTGGTAGTCTTCAGACAGCGGAATATTGCAATTCAGTTGTTCATTGACCTCTTCGATGTCAACTTGAGCCTGAACGATGGTGGTCTGGTCATCTAGCGTCTGCAAAAAGAGCATCTCGTCTTCGTTGTGCTCGTAGGGTTCTCCGATAATCTCAGCGGCAATATCTTGCAAGACTACCAGTCCCGCTGTGCCCCCAAATTCATCCAGCACAATCACAAGGGGTTGAGCCGACCGCTGCATGAGATGCAAAAGCTCACTCAGCAACACATGCTCACTGACAAATTTTGCAGGGCTCAGCCAGGGCGAAATCGGGCTATCTAAGTCGAGTTCTCCTTTTTCTAACGGGGTCGCAAGGGATTTAAAGCTAATTAGCCCCCGAATATCGTCTAGAGAATCGCCCGTGACAGGATAGCGAGAATGGCCCGAATTCCCCATTTCTTGAAGGAGTTGCCGCACGGTCGCCTCCGTGGACAACGCCACAATGCTCGTACGCGGCACCATGACTTCTCCTGCCGTCACATCTCCAAATTCAAACACATTGGTGAGCAGCTCGCGTTCATCGGCTTCCAACCCTGGTGATTCGGTGGAGGTGCTGATGATAAGCTGGAGTTCCTCTGGTGTGAGCTGGTCATAGGCGGCATTCCGCTGGTATTCCAGCCGCCCAAGTCGAAGTAGAAGCCGAGTAGACTGATTGAGCACCCAGATAAACGGATTAAAGAACCGGGCGATCGCCAAACTAGGCGTTCCTAGCCAGCGTGCCAGTTGCTCGGCATAGCTCAGCGCAACCGATTTCGGACACAACTCTCCCAGCACAATCTGGAGATAGGCAATGAGGAAAAAGGCAATGGGCACGGCGATCGTATGAGCCATCGTCGTGCTCACCACCGGAGAAAGCGGCAAACTCATCAACCATCGAGCCACCGGAACTGCAATCGTTGCTTCCCCAATCCACCCCAGAGCCAAACTCGACAGGGTGATTCCAAGCTGAGTCGTCGATAGGAGCCGATCAATACCCCGCTGAAGCTGCTGAACGACCTTGGCCTGTGCGTCACCCTCAGAAGCAAGCTGATTAATGCGCGATCGCCTTACCGAAACAATGGAAAATTCGGCTGCTACAAAAAACGCGTTGATGGCTATCAACAAGGCTACTGATGATAGTCGCAAAAAGACATCCGATGATGTGAGTAGTGACATCAGTAGGTTAAATAGCTGAACGAGCAACGAAACCCTGATCGATGACCATACATGAGAGACAGAGCCATTTAGAACTGAATTTTAAAGAGAGCTGAACTTAGAAAGAGCCGAACTCATAAAGAGCTAAAGTCAGAACAATCTGAAGTCAGGAAAAGCTGAAGTTAGAAAAAGCCGGAGCCAAGAACTGGAGACGTATCTATCAAATTACTCTATCAAAGCAGAAGTAGGGCGAGTTCCCTACCCGTTACGGGCTCATAACCTGAGCAGCAAAATGCCTGAACTGCATTATAAGATCCCAGGTGCTATCCATGAATAGCACCCCCCATAAACAAAAAGATGCAGCCTAGGGCACGAATGGGGATGCTGCGGTCATCCAAGATATGTAAGCGCTCAACCCTTGATACTCCTTCACAAGTCTTCAAAGTTGATGCGACACACCCGGCTGACAGCACATTAATTAGCAGGACGAATCGGAATGTCATTAATTTGCAGCTCAACCTGCTGATTGGGATAGTCCGTCAAGCGAAACGAGAGCGTATCCGATCGGCCAATCAAAACACTCGGAACCGTGACGACCCCCTGGAAAATCTCACCCGTGGGCGGAATTTCTTGCGGCAATCCATCGGTGCTGACGCTCAGGGGCTGTCCGTTATCGTCCAACACATCCATCAGGCTGTAGAGAAATTCCACGGGGCGATCGCCCGTATTCTGTAAACTTACGTTAACTTGAACCGTATTGCTTTGCTGCTGAACAGAGTTAACCACCATCAAGACCTGGTTATTCTGAGTTGAAAGGGGAAATTGTTGTTGATATGTGACGAGTGAGGCGTCTGAAGCCGCATCAGCAGCTGACGTGTCAGAGACGGGCTGAGCTTCTTCATCCGCCTGATCTCCAGCGTCAGATTGATCTCCTGGTACAGCGGTTGCGTCCGACGATTCGCTCATGCGGGCAATAACTTTGGCAAGAATCTCTTCCTCTGATTTAAACTCGGCCTGACCATCAGCACCACTCGGTTGAACCTCTGCCCGCTGAACGGTTTCGCTTGTCCGTCGGATGTCAGGTTGTGTGACGCCGCTTAGCGCCTGACGCCCAAGAGAGTAACCCCAAAACGCGCTCATGGACGTGGCTCCCACCATGACCAAAAACACCATCATTAATAAACCAACCGCCGGATCAAGTTTCATCGTTCACATGTAATCGTTCAGCGTCAACCCTATTGAAGTTCAGAACTACCATCATTAGAACTTTTGTCAGTCAACCAGGCCATTCATTCTTGAGTGCCTGTCCGAAAACTCACCAGAGTTTTTGGAGCTAGTCTCAACGGAGATTTTCGAAAGCGATAGTTAGAACTTCCATCCATTGCAGAAGCTTAGCACTCGTTTTTCAAATCGACTACGATCGCCCTACACAAATGTATTATTCTGGCTGAAACCTGACGTTCCAGGATAAAATGTTGGCCTACTGTTTATGGTTGTTCTGCTGTTTCAATAGCCGTAAAACAGCATCAAAACAGCGTCAGACCACAGTTACATTGCCAGGGTTGGCCGAGCGGTTGAGGCAGCGAACTCATAATTCGCCCTAGGCAGGTTCGACTCCTGCACCCTGGATTAAGGCAGATTGTAGCTACACGGCTGGACTTCTGTGAAAATAAAACCCCAACAATGCGAGGACGAGGTGCGACGGATTTAGCCCGCTTCTCTATGCTACTGGTAGGGGCAAGGCATTGCCTTGCCCCTGCATACAGGGCGATTTATCCAATTTAGGGAGGGGCAAGAAAATAAAATTCTAGTTAGTCCTGCTTTTTCAAGAACTGTAAAAGTTCTCGATTGACCGTTTGCGGTACTTCTTGCTGTATCCAATGACCGCATTGAGGGATGAGTTTCAACTTAAGGGGAGCCGCTACCCACTGGTCAAGTCCATCTAAAAGGGTCTGACTGAGGAACGAATCTTCTTCGCCCCACAACACCAGGGTTGGCGCGTTGACAGGGGTGAGCGATCGCCCACAATGCTTGAACCACGAAGGCATCGAAAGAAAATGCCGATAATATTCCAACGCCGACGAAAGGACTCCCGGCTTCTCTAGCGCCGCCTGGTAAATTTCTGTGTCTTTCGTGCTAAAAGCCCCTTTCCGAATGGACTGACCCTGGAAGACATTCTGAACAAAATTCTTTAAGTTGAGGCGAATCAAGGCTTCGGGCAAACCCGGCACCTGGAACGCCAGCATGTACCAACTGCGACGAAGCTGATCAGCATTGCTGACAAGCTCTTTCATAAATTGCTGGGGGTGAGGCGCATTGAGAACCGCAAGCTTATGAATGTGTTCTGGAAAGCGATGGGCTACATGCCAGGCAATCGAGCCCCCCCAATCATGTCCAATCACATGGGCTTTGTGATACCCAAGATTGCGGATCAGCCCTTTGATGTCGGTACTCAACGTATCCAGGTCATAGCCATTGTTGGGTTTATCAGAATCGTTATATCCCCGCAAATCTGGGACGACGACTTTAAAGTGACGAGCCAAAGCCGGAATTTGATGCCGCCAGGAATACCAAAATTCCGGAAATCCGTGCAGTAAAACAACCAACTCTCCTTCACCTTGGGTCACACAGTGAAGACGAATCCGGTTTGTTTGAACAAATAAGTGATTCCAGCTTGAGTTCGGGTTCAGCGCAACTGCAGTCATAAGATGAAATACAACACAACAAACTTAGAACTAAATAAAAATTCCTCGTCGAGAGGCATACTCTCAGAAAGTAGGCGAACTCCTAAGCCAGGACATCTCTGCCCTCGCCCTGCCCCGAGAACACAGGTCGTTCTAAAGGCACCTGAGAGAAGAATCTCAGCAACGTGAACAATAGTTAGCTCCTGCCGTATGCCATGAAGTATCACGCTTGCCGAATGATTTTCAAGAGAATTTCAGAGAACCTGCATCGTGTCATGTAACGTCGGACGGACATCGAGCATTTCTCTTTGTGAACTGTATCCTATATTACGCTATAGAACCATTACATCCGATGAAGCTTCCGAAACAAACCTCTAAAATACGGATCTTCCGGGTATTGATTGGTTTTGAGCGTTCACCTTGGCTGGAAATGTATGAGAATTCTTACAGGTTATCGCTGTAGCCCCTGCCAAATTTACGTTGTATGACTCTCCCGTAGAGACTAGCAAAAAGCTTGTATCTTTTGGGTAATCTGGGATTCATAGCGTGCGTGCTCGCTCACACAGAACTGCGGGAGAATCTTGTTCATGTCGAGTGTCTATGATACGGGTCGGTTGCGTATTGTCTCGCTCATTCCCAGTGCGACGGAAATTGTTGCAGCACTTGGGTTAACTGATTTTTTGGTGGGGCGATCGCACGAATGTGACTGTCCTCCAGGCATTAAAGCTCTCCCGGTGTGCACGGCTCCCAAGTTTAATCCTGAAGGTAGCAGCGTTGAAATTCACGATCGAGTCACCAAAATTTTGCAGTCTGCGTTGAGCGTCTATTCAGTCAACACGGAGTTACTGGAAACACTCCAACCCACTCATGTGCTGACTCAGGCGCAATGTGATGTGTGTGCCGTTAGCCTATCGGATGTTGAAACGGCAGTCGCCACCCTGATCAAAGGGGCTCCAACCGTCATTTCACTTCAACCTCGATTATTTGATGACCTGTGGGATGACATTCGTCGAGTGGCTCATGCATTGGGAGTTGACGGAGAGCCGCTGATTCATTGGCTGAACAATCGAGTCTCCAGTTGTGTTGAGCAAATTAATCCCATAGAGGGCGATCGCCCTACAGTCGCTTGCATTGAATGGATTGAGCCATTGATGGCGGCGGGAAACTGGGTTCCAGAACTGGTAGAACTGGCGGGTGGAGTATCGTGCTTTGGTGCCGTTGGCGAACATTCTCCCTGGATTGAATGGCGGGATTTGGTCGTGAAAGACCCCGACATCATTGTGGCTATGCCCTGTGGCTATGGCCTTGTGAAAACGCGACAGGAAATGAAGACCCTCATCCAAAAGCCAGAATGGAAGACCCTCAAGGCGGTCAAAAACAAGCGGGTTTACATCACAGACGGCAATCAATATTTCAACCGCCCCGGCCCCCGGTTGATTGATTCCTTAGAACTGCTATCTGAGATCTTCTACCCTGACCGGGTCTCCTACGGATATGAAGCAGGCGGATGGAAACACCTGTGATGATTGGAGCCTTATGGCGATTAGAATCTGAGAGGATTGGAGGCTCGAAGACTAACAGACACCTACTTGCAACCCATCGTCGAGTTCTAGCGTATCTCCGATGGTTTCGCCAGTGTGATACGCCGCAAGTAGCACTTCACTCGTTTTGCCCCAGGCGATCGCCCCCGTGTGATCAAGCCCAATCGCACCTAAATCGCGCTTATTACGTGCAGCTTCTGTGAAAGAGCGGATAAAGGCATCTTGCAACGTCGCCCCATCCGTTACTCGAATCACAATACGAGCAGCTAAACATTCATCAATAATGTCTTCTCCAATGCCCGTACAGCTCACACCACCCTTCGGGGTAGCATAGTTCCCCGCTGGCATGGCCGAATCACTCACGCGCCCAACACGCTCAAAGCCCTTGCCCCCCGTAGATGTGCCTGCCGCAATGCGTCCCCGGTTATCCAATGCAACGACACCAATGGTGCCTCGTCTCGCCTCTTGTCCGGCTAGAACAGCATCTTCAGAAATCACATTGGCCATCGTGCGCTGAAAGTTGCCTTTCCTTTCTTCCAGCCATTCTTGCAGGCGAATATCCGTCAGAGGATCGTGGTCAGGGAGTTGCAGTTCTCGCAACAGCGCAGCTGCACCATAGTCAGACAGCACTCGATCAGGAGAGCTTTGGAGAAATTTAGCCAGTTGAATGGGATTCTTAACGCGAGAGACATTAATAACGCCGCTAAACTGCTGGGCTTCACCACTCATGAGAGAAGCGCTCATGCGCACTTGTCCGTCCGATTGCAAGACAGACCCCGTACCCGCATTAAACCGAGGCTCGTCCTCCAGGAGCTGACACCCAATCAGCACGGCATCTTCAGCGGTGGCTCCCTGACTCAGATGATGATAGACCGATTCCACAATGGACGATAGCAGTGCTCGCACAGCTTCGACTCCACCTTTGCCTTGAAGGGAGCTTCCGGCTCCACCATGAATAATGAGTTTAGGCTGCACCTGGCTCATGAGCACTCCTGAATGATTTGCAAAATTGACTGTCGGTATACGGTAAATGCTTAACGTCTAGCAATGGATAGAATACCTCAAGTTTTGGGCCGATCCTCCTCTATGTTTTGTGCTTAATGCGCATAGCGCTGCATCAGAATTTTGAGGCACTCAGAATTTTGATGCGCTCGTCCTATGTGCTGCGTTTTACACGTCCCCTGAAGAACCGTAAAGCCTAAATTGATAGGCTGACATATTTACGTTTGTCCACCAAACAGCTTCGAGGTCTAGATTAAAACCTCATCACAGTTCACCGAAGCTTATTATTCTTTGTCCGCAATTGTTCGGCTGAAGCTGTATTCTTAGGTGGACAACTCAATAAAGTCTCAGTAGATTCAGCGGAAGGAAGTCGGCAATGATACCCGGACATTCGAGTGGTGTCCGTACGCCCAGCTTTTGTATGCTCAAATTCTGTATGCCTGACTTCATGTACGCCCGAATTCTGTACATCCGAATTCTATACATCTGGCTATGGTGACTTCTTAAGTATTGCTTCTTAAATATTGCTTCTTAAGAACGACCCATGAGTGGAGCAACTCTGGCATCTATACGAATCAGTGGTTTTCTTCTATCACACCGCAGACGGCTGAAAACAAAACACGTCCAGCCCATACTTGAATACCGTTCATACCGAAATAATAAAGAAACCCATGAAACGTATTGAGATTAAAATGCCTGCGATCGCCTTTTCATTTCTCCTGATGGGAGTTTTCGCAGATTTACTGCCTCATCCAGCGCTAGGTCCAGGACTGATTCAATCTTGCTTTAACACTCTTTTCCCAGACCCGAAAAACTCGACTCCGCAACCCCAACCTCTTGAGCTTGGGCAATCGACACACGATGAAGTTGCACAGTAAATCTACCTGTCATCTACTTGAAATGCGCCTGCTCTTGCTTTTTGTCATTCTGAAATCTTCATCCAGACTTTAAAGTAGATCGAGGCTTTATATGGATATCTGCCAAGTTCAATGCTTTACAATATGGAGGTGTAGCTGTAGATTGCCACGCTTTTATTCATTCTGTTCTCTATACGTCATCCTTTGTACGAAAAGGTTCAGATGTATGAAAAGAAACAGAGTGTGAAAAGGATCAAAGCTGGGTAACTGAAGCCTTTAAAGAAGCTCTTAAAAAAGCTCTTGGGCAGAAACTCTTGAATATAAATTCTTAGGAAGGCTTCTAATCATCGATCCTGTAGGAGTGTGTAGGATGCGTTAACTGCGACCACGCACATAGAGGCTAAAGCGCATAGAGGTTGAGAAATATCAGCAGAGCGTGGGTATTGTTTCAAGCGAGTAACTGAGTGCAAGTGAGAATGACACAGGCGATACACGTTGGAAACAATTCGCAGCAGCCCGAAAATTCCGATGCGCAGCCCAGTGCCGAGCAGAGCAAGGCCGATAGGCGTCGGAGCAGTCGGTTGGGGTTGACTCAAGAGGAAGATATTCTAAAGCGCATTCGGTCAGGGGATCTCCTGTGTGTCAATAGCCGTAGACGCAACGGGCTCATTTTGTTCAAGAAATTTCATGCTGAGTTTGCTGGCCCTGGGGCTGCGGTTGGGAGCTTTCTAGACTTAGATTGTCAAGATGTGTACGCTGTCGGGTCTCTCTCATTGCTTGAGCCGCCGACCCATGAAGAACGTCAGCGTGCCTATCTCATTCGGCGTCAATGGATTCGGTTGACCTATCAATTTACAGACAACACAACGCCGCTCAAGCGGGCTCAAATGATTTTGAACCAATTTGAGAATTACTTTGATCGTGAAACGATTGCCAAAGTTCCTGATGACGCCTTCGCGATGATGGTTGGTGTGTTGCCACACACCATTCGGTTGGCGAGACGCCCACCCCGGAAGCGCAACATGCGCGTCAAGTCCTAGGCTTGGTTGGCTAGACGCTCAGTGGTTGTTGCAAATTTAACGGTGATGATCAGTTTTCAGGATCAATTTCCAGAAAATTGGACATCGATTGCCACATGAATTCAGTCACGTTGCTCAGGTTGTGATCGCTGTTGACTTCCTGGAGGTGAACCCAGGGGCGATCGCCCGCAAACTGCTTGCTTGCCTCCACAGGAATCACCTCATCATGACGCCCATGAATAATCAGCGTTGGAATGTTGCGACAGAGCGTTGCATCATCGTACTGCTGAATATCTTGCAGAAATGAATATCCCAAATCGGAAAACCCCTGGTATCCATGATGGTAAACCGAGAGTTTTCCCGTATGCTGCCAATTCTCAAGTGTCGGGCGACCCAGCTTGGGCAGCCAATAATGCATGAAATTGAATGCTGGAGCTAATAACACCAGTTTCGTAACGAGATCGCATCGTTCAGCCAGCCAGGTAGCAGTTAATCCACCCAAACTTGAACCAATCACAGCCTTTGGCAACGGGTCTTGAAGCATCAAATCCTGGATGTACTGAATTTGGCGAGTCAGCGTTAGCTCAAAAAAGGAGTGCTGATTCAAATCTGGAACCAGAAGGGGTTGCCCCATTTGCTCGAATTTTCTAACAAAGTAGCGAGCCTTAAACGATTGAGGACTCGATGCAAACCCGTGTAGATAGATGAATCGATGCGTCATTCGGTTCGTCGGTTCTGGAGCACTTTTTACCCACCATTCATCTGATTCTTCGTTGTGACATGGAGAGGCTCTGGAATATTCACGAAGTGTGGAGTATGGACGTAAGGCTGATGCAAACAAATGAGCTGAGCCAGGGTCTGCTTCAGTTGCGTTCTGGGGACGATGACATCAACGAATCCATGATTCAAAAGATATTCCGATGTCTGGAAGTCACTAGGTAACTTTTCCCGGAGCGTTTGTTCGACGACCCGACGACCAGCAAACCCAATAGTTGCCTTTGGTTCTGCTACGATCACGTCACCCAACATGGCAAAGCTGGCGGTGACTCCCCCAGTGGTGGGATGGGTGAGGACAGGAACGTAGAGGAGGCTTTGCTCTCGATGATATTCTAGAGCGGCTGAAATTTTAGCCATCTGGCTAAGACTCAACATTCCTTCTTGCATGCGAGCCCCACCCGATGCGCAGATGATGATGACGGGAAAGCGTTCGTGGGTGGCTATTTCAATGAGCCGCGTTAGCTTTTCTCCAACAACGGAGCCCATGCTGCCTCCCATGAACCGAAAATCCATGATTCCTAACGCAACAGGCAGTCCGTCGAGCTGACCTAGACCCGTTTGAACTGCATCTGTAATTCCCGTTTTAGATTGAGTTTCTCGAATGCGATCAGCATAGGCTTTTCGGTCATGAAACTTGAGCGCATCTACGGGAGATAAATGTTGATCGAGAGGTTTCCATGTCTGAGTATCGATGAGGTGGTCGATTCGCTCGGTGCTGGTCATTCGATGATGATGGTTACAGTCAGGACAGACCATCAGGTTTGCTCGAAGATCTTTACTGTAAGTGAGTACTCCACAAGACTCGCACTTGCTCCAAAGGCCGTCAGCGATTTCACGCTGATGTTGCTCGGGACCCGGAGGTTGTGTTTTTCTTCGGTTTGCAAACCAATCAAATAGAGACATAACCCTAACTTTACCTATCAACCAATGTGTTTAGAACTTCATACGGTAACTATTAGGCCGGAGCCAATGGGGCAAGAATATGATGCATAGACAAGGGGGCGCGAGTTCATCTTGAAGAGAGTGGGGAAGTTTTAGATTTTATTTCAATGTTCCATTGGCTCTGACCCAGAATCTTCGATGGGGCTGATCAAAAGCAGGGCTGTCCATTGATGCTGAGGGGGAACCTGTACCGCAGCGGGAACACCGCACCCAAAATGAGGAGCGATTCCCTGATTGACGACCCGAGCTGGGATGTCGTGAGAAACCAGTATTTGCTGCATTAAATCTGCTTCCCATCGATATTGAGTTGTCCGTATCGTGATCCACATCACTGCATGATCTTATCAGAGTAGCTGGACACCTTCTAAATCTACCGTGAATTACGGCTTATCGTTTCTGAATGGACGCTATATTGGCAGAATGCCTGATTCATGAGGGCTATTTGTAGAGTGAGGGGAGTTTGTATCTCAATGGATATGCGCATTGGCAATGGATATGACATTCATCGGCTCGTTGAGGGGCGTCCACTGATCTTAGGGGGAGTGGAATTAATCCATGAGAAAGGATTGCTCGGCCACAGTGACGCAGACGCACTAACTCACGCCATTATGGATGCGATGTTGGGTGCGTTGAGCTTGGGGGATATTGGCCATTATTTTCCGCCCAGTGATCCGAAATGGGCCGATGCCGACAGTTTAGTGTTGTTAGCTCAGGTCAATCAACTGATCCTAGACCAAGGCTGGCGTATTCAGAACATTGATACTGTTGTTGTGGCTGAGCGACCTAAACTCAAGCCCCATATTAAGGAAATGCGATCGCGCCTTGCCTCGACGCTCCAAATCGAACCTGAACGAGTGGGCATTAAAGCGACAACAAATGAAAAACTGGGTCCGGTTGGGCGAGAAGAAGGAATTGCCGCTTATGCAGTTGCGCTGCTTTCAAAGGATTAGAGGGGATGGGAAATCGGGTTTTGCAACTACGTTAAGCACATAAACGGATGGCTAGAGGGTAGTCGTGCTTCGTATATTCGTACTTAACTTTTGTACTTAACTAAAGGGAAGAGGGCTGGAGTTCGATCACTGGTACATTCCTGGGATGCAGATCTGGGTCAGAAAGAATAGGATGGAGACGGAAAATCGCTGTTGCTGACTTTAAAGATAAATGGGAAAGATGAATGGGACTGCAACGTACGCCCTATCCCAGCATCTTTTAGCTAAAATCACTAGCTGGAATCGTTTTGAGAGTTAGCAATGGAGAAATCACGATAATGCCAAAGGAGTTATGGCGGTTGAGCGTATGGATACAGCAACCTTAGAGACCGTCAACAGACAACAGACTGATGCCGCAAACGGTCAATCTCCGTCAGGTCAACTTCTGTCGGATGAACTTCGGGCCGTTTTCAAATCCATTTCTCCTGAAAGTTGCCCGCGTCAGGCGAACTTTCATATGCACACGGTTCATTCTGATGGATGCTTGGCTCCGGACGAGTTGATTCAACAAGCCCTTGAGATTGGGCTGGGTGATTTTGCAATCACAGATCATCACAGTATCGACGGCTATCGCGAGGCCAAGCATTGTCTTGAGCGACACACTCAGCAGCAACCCGCTCAGCAAGGTGATGGTGCTGAGATTCCCCGGCTATGGGTGGGGGTAGAGGTGAATGCGATGCTCCTGGATGCGGAGGTTCATATCCTTTGCTATGCCTTTGATCCAGACTCAAGGGTGATGGAGCCCTATCTTCAAGGGGAAACTGTAGCAGGCGATCGCTACCTTGCGTCATCAGTCATTGGAGCCGCCCATGAAGCGGGAGGACTCGTCGTTCTGGCTCATCCAGACCGATATCGGCGATCGCCCGCAGAATTGATTCCGGAAGCCGCTCGACTTGGCATTGATGGAGTCGAGACCTACTATGCCTATGACAATCCGTCGCCCTGGCGACCCTCACCCAAGCAAACAGCGGTGGTGCATCAGCTTGGAGATGAACATCATCTTCTGCATACCTGCGGTACAGACACCCACGGTCTAAACTTGCTCACCCGGCTCTAACTCGTGAGAGAACTAGAGACAGAGCCCGTCAAGCGCCTGTCTAATTAACAGCGCACCCCTCTTCGTCGCAGGAAATTGCCTCGGCTGTGGCTTCTGCCGGAACAACGGTGAAACCGCCCACGCGCAATCCTTCAAATCCAAATTGGTCTTGCAGAACCTGGCTAAAGCTCTCGATGATGGCGGGCAGTTGCTTCTCGATTTCAGTACGTAACTGATCCGCTTCGGGGGGTGGGTTTCCGACCGCTTCTACAGACATAGAGCAATATTTCCTATATAAATTGTTTATAAATTGCTACGTTCATTCTAGGGTGAAACCTGTCGTTGGGATACAGCAAGAATTGTGGGGTGAGAGCCTTACACAGTGCGACTCTTACCCCGAAATGTATCTCCAAATTTAGCAACATTTCTTCTAACGGGGCATCACATCATCGAGTTTTAATTGCAAGTCTAGGTAAAAGCGGACAGCAGTTCTAATGATGGAAATTCAGGGGGCAAAACGGTTGCCGCAAGCGACCGTTTTGCCCCCTGAGCCGATACAAGTGAGCGTCGATAGGGCGCGAAGTCTTGCAAAATGAGAATTGCTGCCAAAAATCAGAACTGTAAGCGTCTTGAATGCGGAGATGATAAATTGTCTGTTTTTTCTTCTTTTATTCGTTGGCCCGGGCGATCGCCTCTTTGCGTTTAGCACAGGTCGCCAGATGTTTCGTCATTCCAGACTTGGCCAGAACTTTTTCGCAGTATGCTCATGCTGCTTTCGTTTGAGGTCTACGAGCCATTGTTGCTCACCCTTTTATTACACTCATTGCACTGTTATTATCTATTTCTTGCTTTATCATGCTTACCTTTCGAAAACAAGCGGATATGAGTAGGGCTTACGCAAATTCTGCTCATATCTAGTGCATTTTTTGGGGGTGGTGGCGGACACACATGCCACCACCCCCAAAAAATGCGTAAGTCCTAATGAGAAAGATTGGAGGACTCCTTGACAGTCATCATCGCGGGTGAACGCAGTGGAGTGGGCAAAACAACGGTCACCCTGTCGCTCTTGGCCTATCTCTGTCGGCTCTACTCCTCTGGCATTGAATCCAGGTCAATCGTGCAGTCCTTTAAGGTTGGCCCTGACTATATCGACCCGATGTTTCATCGTTACGTCACGGGTCGTCCCTGCCGAAATCTTGACCCCATTTTGACCTCAGAAGATTACGTTCAATGCTGCTTTGCGCGTCATGTGGCAGCGTCAGAGTTTGCCCTAATTGAAGGCGTGATGGGGGTGTTTGATGGCGCATCGGGAGCTGATGATGTGGGGAGTACGGCGCATATTGCCCGATTGCTCCAGGTGCCCGTGGTGCTGGTGCTGGACTGTAGTCGATTGTCACGCTCGGTGGGGGCGATCGCCCACGGCTTCAAAACCTTCGATCCCTCCCTTCACATCGCAGGCTGGGTGCTCAATCGAGTGGGGAGCGATCGCCACCTGACCATGCTCCAAGACGCTCTAAAGCCGATGGAAATTCCGATTGTAGGGGTCATTCATCGAGAAACAGACATCACTCTGCCCGATCGACATTTGGGGTTGGTGCCTACCGATGAGTTGTCCGAGTTGGATGGGATCGTTGATCGGCTGGCGCAGCTTGGAAAGGATTGCTTTGATTGGGATGTGTTGTTGCCGTTGCTTGCCTGTTCGGCTGATCGAGAAGAAGCAACACGGTTAGATTCTTACATGCGGCTTGATCCCCCTAAATCCCCCTTAAAAAGGGGGACTTCGAAGGGCGTTCCCCCCTTTTCAAGGGGGGCTAGGGGGGATCATTCCGAGGTGTGGCTTGATCCCTCTAAATTCCCCTTAACAAGGGGGACTTCAAGCCCGGTTCCTCCTTTTTCAAGGGAAGCTAGGGGGGATCATTCCGAGGTGTGGCTCGATCCCCCTAAATCCCCGCGCTTCGCGCCGCTAACGCTAGAAACAAGGGGGACTTCAAGCCCGGTTCCCCCCTTTTCAAGGGGGGCTAGGGGGGATCACGTCACTCGGATTGCCGTGGCGCGCGATCGCGCCTTTAACTTCTACTATGCTGACAATCTAGAGATGCTGACAGACCTTGGGGCAGAGGTCGTAGAGTGGAGTCCGCTCAGCGACATGACACTTCCGCCAGATGTTTCCGGACTCTACCTCGGTGGCGGATTTCCAGAGATGTGTGCGGCTGAGTTGTCAGGTAATTCTCACATGCGAGAAGCTGTGAATCGCGCGATCGCCGCTGGCCTGCCGACCTATGCTGAATGTGGGGGGTTGATGTATCTGTGCGATACTCTGGTGGATTTTGAAGGAACCCCGTGGCCGATGGTCGGCATCATTCCGACGACGGTGCGCATGGGAGCGAAGCTGACGCTCGGCTATCGACGGGCGATCGCCCAGCACGACAGTCCGCTCCTTGAACGGGGAGACACCGTATGGGGGCACGAATTTCATCGGTCTACGCTAGACCAGAATTCCAAGACGCCTTTCTACGAACTGCGGGGCTATTCTCCTGATCGTCCAACGGTTCTAGAGGGGTGGAGCCTGCCCAATCTCCATGCTTCTTACGTTCATCTGCATTGGGGCGATCGCCCCGACATTCCCCAACGTTTTATTACTCATTGTCAAATCTGGGCGTCCCGGTTGTCTAATGGGGCAACTCCGGTTGAGAATGGGTAGGCGAGAGAACCCCATCGTGCTCTCAGCAACGTTAGGATTATAGCGATGTGCATTCGCATTAAGCACAGGCACAGTTGTGTGGGGCGCGGTGCGCCTCACACAACTGTCCTTAACCTCAGCGCACAGCGCTGTAATTCAATTTCAGGTTAATTTTCAGATTAAGGACAGCGAAGTGAGTCAAGCATTCGATTACGACGTAGTCATTTTAGGAGCAGGTGTTGGAGGCCACGGAGCCGCACTTCATGCCGTTGCGTGTGGTCTGAAAACCGCAATCATCGAAGCAGCGGACATGGGAGGCACCTGTGTCAACCGGGGGTGCATCCCATCAAAAGCACTCTTAGCCGCTTCAGGACGAGTGCGAGAACTACAGGACGCTGAGCATCTGAGTGCGTTGGGCATTCAGGTAGGAGGCGTTGGTTTTGATCGAGCGGCGATCGCCACACACGCTGGAACCATTGTTGACAAGCTGCGGGGCGACCTGACCAACAGCCTGACCCGGCTTAAGGTGGATGTGATTCGCGGGTGGGGCAAAGTTGCAGGCCCACAAAAAGTTACCGTAGACACGGCAGACGGCGAGCGGGTGCTGACGGCGAAAGACATCATTCTTGCGCCCGGTTCCGTTCCGTTCGTTCCCCCTGGAATTGAGTTGGATGGCAGAACCGTGTTCACTAGCGATGATGGGGTCAAGCTCGATTGGCTTCCTGAATGGGTCGCCATCATCGGTAGCGGATACATTGGCCTCGAATTCTCCGATGTTTACACCGCCCTGGGCAGCGAAGTCACAATGATTGAGGCTCTGGACAAGCTAATGCCAGGGTTTGATCCCGACATTGCGAAGCAGGCTCAACGGGTTTTGATTGCGCCTCGCGACATCGAAACTCGGGTAGGGATACTGGCGAAAACGGTGAAGCCGGGATCGCCCGTGGTGATTGAGCTAGCGGATGCCAAAACGAAGGAAATTGTCGAGGTTCTGGAAGTTGACGCGTGCCTCGTTGCTACCGGACGGATTCCCGCAACGAAGAACCTGGGATTAGACGCGGTGGGCGTTGAAACCGATCGTCGGGGATTCATTGCAGTCAATGATCAGATGGCGGTTCTGCTCGACGGTGAGCCCGTTCCTCATTTGTGGGCGATTGGGGATGCCACTGGAAAGATGATGTTGGCCCATGCCGCCTCAGCCCAAGGCATCACGGCAGTGGAGAATATTATGGGGCGATCGCGTGACATCGATTACCGAAGCATTCCCGCTGCTGCATTCACCCATCCTGAGATCAGCTTCGTGGGCATGACGGAGCCTGCGGCGGCAGAATATGCAAAAGAACATGGATTTGAAATTGCCTCGGTGCGCTCCTATTTCAAAGGCAACTCCAAGGCGATCGCCGAAGGCGAAACCGAAGGACTCGCAAAGGTGATTTATCGAAAAGACACAGGCGAAGTCCTGGGCGCACACATCATCGGTCTGCACGCGTCTGACCTCATTCAAGAAGCGGCCAATGCGATCGCTGAGCGTCGATCCGTGAATGAGCTGGCCTTCTCTGTTCATACCCATCCAACGCTGTCTGAGGTGTTAGATGAAGCGTATAAGCGAGCACTCACGGTTCATTAGTTGTTTCAGTAGTTAAGCCATCAACTGGCTGAATAGAACCTGTCATACTCAAGTAGAGATTCTCAAATAGAGATGTTACTGGCGGTGCCCATTCCGCTTTCATCCTCGGAATCCGCATCGCTAGTTGCTAGACCTGTTGCCGTAGCCTATGCAAATTCGTCGTCGTCCTCCCAATCCGAAGATCAAAGTTGCGAACCTTTCATTCAAAGCCAACATCGCTGACGATCAGCCCAACAATATCCTCGAAGAAATTGTTTGGCATAAAGAAACCGAAATTGATCGTTGGCGCAACAAGCTTACGCTGGCTGAGTTGCAGCATCAGGTTCAATCGGCTCCTCCAACCCGCGATTTCCTAAACGCCTTGCGCCAGGGAGCGTCCCATCCGGCCATCATCGCTGAAGTCAAGAAAGCATCACCCAGCAAAGGCGTGATTCGAGAAGATTTCGACCCTGTGGCGATCGCCCAGTGTTACGCAGCCAATGGAGCATCCTGCATTTCTGTGTTGACAGACGAGAAGTTTTTCCAGGGAAGCTTCGACTATCTGGCTCAAATTCGTCAGGTTGTTGACATTCCGCTTTTATGCAAAGAGTTTATTCTCTATCCCTATCAGATGTATCTCGCTCGTGCGCGAGGGGCCGATGCGGTTCTCCTCATTGCTGCAATCTTGTCAGATAAAGATCTGCACTATTTCATGAAGATTGCAACGTCGCTGGGCCTCACTCCCCTTGTAGAAGTGCATACCTTAGAGGAATTTGATCGGGTGCTTGCTCTGGATGGCATTCAGCTCATCGGGATCAACAACCGAAATCTGCAAGATTTCTCCGTAGACCTAAAAATTACCTGTGACCTTTTAGATCAGCGGAAGGATGTGATTCAATCAAAGGGCATTCTAATTGTCAGTGAGTCAGGACTGCACACCCCTGATGATTTGAGTCAGGTCGCTGGAGCAGGGGCTACCGCCGTACTAATGGGTGAGTCACTCATGCGACAGGCTGATCCCGGTGAGGCTCTCGCAGCGCTGATTCACACGTAGGGTTGAGTGCGGCACCGCAGACCCAGTGCGCACCGCCTCGTCCCAAAAGCGACTCCTCACGCATCACACCTTATTCATTCGCAACTAACATCTGTATAGACATTAACTATGGATCGACTGCCCCTCCCTTCGCATATTCACTATGAATCACTGCTCCAAATTTTAGAGCAACAAACATTATTTGCTGTGGGCAATAGTGCGCCTCAGCGCCAACAGGTTCAGGAGTTAATTGCCACGCTTCGTAAAGCCCTCTCTCAACAAAAACAGTTGGAAAGTAGTTGCGATCGCGCACAGATCCCCATTGACTACCGATGGTCGCTGACTGAGCAGGTTCCGCCCTCGAAGTGACGTCACCGGACTCATCGAATTTGCTCACATTAAGTGACACACATTGAGGTGCTGCGAATCAAAGGGGATCGTGACACACACTGAGTTTTTGTCGATATGATGAGCAAAAGGACACAAAGGGAGATGTTGCGATGTGTATCTGTGTGAACTGCCACTATGTCGATCGCTGCACGACATACCATGCCGTTGAAACCAACCATCAACAGCCTCATTTGACGGATCATCCAACCTTTGAAGCGGTGAACCCCGTCATTAATGCAAACATTCAGCCTCCGACCGTACGTGTTGAGGGCGATCGCATCGTTCAGGATGGCGATTTTGGCTTTGAGTATGACGTTGTTGGCTGCGATAGCTTCAAGGAAGAGATGGGCAAATGGGCTCGTTTACGCCCAGGAGAAATGGTGCCCACCTAACGTGATGAAGTTGGTAAGTAGGTAGGCTGAATCTTCTATGGGATGGGTATAGCCCAAAGGGCATTCAAGAAAAGCGATAGCGTAACCCCTGCTGACTTTGGGTTTCGTTCCTCAACCACAACCTACGCCATCTGAAGTTTAGTAACGCCCACATGCTTTAAAGAAGCGATGGGATAAGTCAAGCAATCGAAAACTAGGTCCAGAAGACTCAATCCAGGAGATCTAATCAAGACAGTTCAATCGAGATAATTCAGTCAAATATTCAACCAAATATTTAACTAGGCACCTACAGACTCCGACGAGGCTCCTGAACTAACTCGTGGGAAAAAATATCCACGACCTCGATCGGTGTGAATGAACTCTGGGTTACCCGGATCATCTTCAAGTTTTGCCCGCAGTCGAGAAATATGAACATCCACAACCCGCAGGTCAGTATGACGGCTGGGCGAGTAGCCCCATACCTCTTTCAAAATATCGGCACGGGGGACAGATTCTCCAGGGCGACTCACCAGGAGTTGAAGTAAGTCGAATTCAATTCCGGTTAAGCGAATGCGCTTTCCTTTCGCGTAGACCTGGCGCTTATTCAGCTCAATCCTCAAATTACCCGACTGGATGACACCTGCTCCCGTATCTCCACTGCCATTGCGAACGCCACTGTTGTTTCCATCGACTCTCCGCAGAATCGCCTTGATACGGGCTTCCAATTCTTTAGGAGAAAAAGGCTTGGCTAAGTAATCATCCGCTCCCATTTCTAATCCCGTGATGCGATCGGCAATTTCGCCCAGTGCCGTCAGCATAATAATAGGAACATCTGTTTTCTTGCGGAGTTCTTGACAGACTGAATATCCATCGAGCTTCGGCATCATCACGTCAAGAACAACGAGGTCAGGCTCTTCTTCTGCAAAGACCTGAAGTGCTTCTTCTCCATTCGCCGCAACTACGACGTCGTAGCCTCCCATCGAGAGACGTGTTGCCAGAATTTGACGAATCGCATTTTCGTCATCGACAACCAGTATTTTTCGATTCCCTTGGCCCGTCAACTTACTTATCACTCCCTTCTTCAGAATTGGCAGCAACGATGCAGTTACTCCAACTGGTGTCATCATCATGAGCGCACTGCCGCATAGGATGCCTATACAGCGGCACCGCAACACTAATTCAACATTGTGAAATGTTTTTTAATATCCTGTTATGGGTAATCATAACAAAGGATATCCGTGCTGTTCACGTCTTGCCGAAAAATTGGTGGATTGTCTCTCCAAATCTTTAGCCGTTAGGCAGATGCAAAATGGCTGATTCTAGGGTTTCCTCGTCATCGATGATAGTTAGTATTTTGGTTAATGGCTTTTGCCCGGTAGAGTTGTTCGATCAGCATGAGACGAGCAAGCTCGTGAGGAAAGGTCATGGCAGAAAGGCTCAGGAGGTGATGAGCCTGCGATTTAAGGGACGGTGCGATACCGTCTGGCCCACCAATGACAAAAATGAGTGACCCAGAATCGGCCTTCGCAACCATTGACGCGAGTTGAACAGAGGAATGGGATTGGCCTTCTTCGGTTAGGACAATGAGGCGATCGCCACTTTTCACGTAAGTCAGAATCTTAGACGCCTCACTTTCTGGATTTGAATCCTTGATCTCGATCACCGTCAGTTCAGGCAGTCTTTTCGTATACAGCTCAATGCCCTGCTGAATCCACGTTTTTTTAATTTTTCCGACTGCAATTAACGTCACCTTTGGAAAACTCTGCATCGTTCTCAACATACCCGTCAACATACCCGACTGGGTCAAGTTTACGAAGGAATAAAGGTTTTGGGCGCGCACCGCGCCCAAAACCTTTATTCCTTCGTTATGGATTTGAGAACTTTGCCAAGTCATCAACATACCCGACTGATTGCCTGACGTTGTCCGACCTTATCCGACTGACATCCGACCGAGCCGCTGATTAGGGTGTGGAAGACAACATCGGAGCGTTCATTATGATTGCTATCCAACCCTATCAGAATCAGTCCGTCGATCGTGCAGGCTCGGTTTCCCTCCAGCCAACCTTTGCCCAGACCTATCAACGCATCCAGCGCCTCGTTCATCATCACCTGGCATTTGAGACCTTAAATGAGCGACTGGCCGATTTACCCCACCAATTTAATAGCCCCAAGCCTCGTCCCTGGGAGGCCATTGACTGGCATCACATTCATCCCTCTCAAGTGATTGGCGTTGATGTTTCTGTGTTCTGTGCCTTGTTGGTTGGTGCGTTGGATACAGAAGCCCCCATTCGAGGCTACACCCAAACCAGTCGCCGCTATCTAGAAACGTTGCACCCTGAGATGGCGACCTTCGTCGGAGGCACCGTCCAGCCTGATGGAGCTTTAATAGAACCCGGATTGTGGGAGAAAGAAGAGCGGCAACACACTCCAGCCCTTCTAAAAGTCTATCTACAGCTCACTGGGGAAAGCATCAAACCCTCCCTGAGAGTGGTTCGAGCGTATTGTCCAACGGCTAATCCGCGCTCAGATCTCTATCGTCACGGGGTTCACCGTATTGCAACTGAGTATGGCGCAACGTGTCTCTATCTGTGGATGATTGCTCATTCAACCGGGCCACTTCAAGCTGTTTTTGAAGAACTGCTGATGGATGAAATCAATCACATGACGAAGTTCTGGGGATTTGGCACCTGGGCCTATCCTGAAGCACGCTGGTGGAAAACGGGATACCTCCTTCTGAGAACCATGCGACACAAGAACGATCCCCATAACAGTTTGTTTCGCACCTTAAAACGAATGGCAGCGGTGTTGAAGTGGTCAGACTGGTCGTTGATCAATCGTTGCTCATTTGCGATCGCCTGCCTGGTCGTACTACACCGAATGTGGGCTTGGAACCGTCGCTTGAGTCGGGAATGGCTAACTGATTTGTTTGGAGCTGTAAACAATGCCTAGCACCTCTGGATTGGAGACACACACCATGCTGAATCCGTCACCTTCTTTCGATTTAACTGAATTACCGTTGTATGAATTACCGCTTAACGACTGCTCTCTAGATGAGCTACCGACCGACTTGATCCCAGCCGCACTGCCCCGCCATGTCGCCATCATTATGGATGGCAATGGTCGCTGGGCTACCCAGCAAGGCTTACCCCGGATTGTGGGACATCGACAGGGGGCGGAACGGGTAAAAGACCTGCTGCGCTGCTGTCGAGACTGGGGAATTCCGGCATTAACGGTGTATGCGTTTTCTACAGAAAACTGGAAACGCCCCTTGCAGGAAGTTGATTTCTTGATGGCGCTCTTTGAGCGACTTCTGCGAAAAGAACTCGCGGATATGCATCGAGAAGGGGTCAGAGTTCGATTTGTGGGGCATTTATCGGGATTGCCAGACACCTTGCGCAGGGTGATGGAAGAAGCGATGACCCTAACGGCTGATAATCGAGCGGTGCAGTTCAATGTGGCAGTGAACTATGGGGCGC
>JAYKJC010000557.1:0-11710 GCA_035285885.1 Leptolyngbyaceae cyanobacterium
AAAGACTTCAGAACTTCTTTAATCGGAAAAGCAATATAAGTGACTGGATTAACCGTCACAATGATGTTTCTCACATCGCGCTTTGCTAAGGCTACCACCATGCGGGCGACCCATCCAGGTGACATGACCCCGTAAGGATTGAGACGACTTTTGAACGGCCCTAAAATTATTTTACGAATCACACACGGGGCATCCATCCGCCGCAAGGTGATGAGGTCGCCAATGAGCCGTTTGGAAAGCTCATACAGCGGACTCAGGGCAGGACTCACCTCAGCCTCAGACGTGTTGACCCACAGTTCTTTTGTTGCACGATCGGTTGGCCCGGTGACCGTCTCGAAGAACAGCTCTGCCAGTCGCCAGGTGGATAGCGCATTGACCTCTAGAGATGTTTGGATGCCTGTGGGGGTGCGATCGCCATACACATTTACCCCATGATTCAAAATGAGAATATCGACGGATTGGAGGCGATCGCGCAATTGAGCCTCGTCTCCCACTGTCCACTGAACGGTATCGATGACGTTGGGGTGGGAAAATCCAGCCGATGTGGTGAGCGCAATAGGCTTGGCTCCCTGGGCGCTCAACGCGTCGATCAGGGCTCGGCCCATCGCCCCCGATGCTCCAGTAATCGCAATGGTTTTGCCCTTCAGAGAGAGACTAGTGCCCATAAGCTTGTCCACAAGTGTGAAGTGTCCTGCAAAGTACGCATTCGTTTCATCAAAATGATGTCGCCAGTGATAAGTGCGATTGATTCGCCAGTTGCTCGGAATCTCAGTCAGTGCGCCGGGTTCATGAGTGAGGTCGGTTTGAAAGAGGAGTCCTTGCGATCGCGCCAGCGCTGATGCGAAAAACCCTGCGGAATAAACAACCCCCAGCCACAGGGCAGGCATGCCAGTCCACACCAAGACCAGTAATAGAACGCCCAGCATCACTAATGATTCAGGGACATCGTTATAAAGCTGAGCCTTGCAATAGGCTTGCTTGGTCGTAATCGTAAAATCGCGGCGATAGGCTTTGTGATGCAGAAAGTGGAGCCGCTGCAATGGCGGATACACATGCCCCCCAACGTGATAAACATCACGGACAATTTCAGCTAAAACGATCGAACCAAAGGCCAGACTCAGTTGGATACCCGTCTGAACCAGCAAAGAACTCCACACCATGTATTGCTTAGACGCTTTCGTAAGTAATATTGCGACTCCCTTTATGTTTGTACACAATTCGCTGACATTACACCAGAGGATGAAGCAAAACTCTTTGCACGAGATAGCCCCCTCTAGGCTCAGTTTTTAAGAGAGCCTCCTTTCTTGATAAAGGTATGCCCTCTGGGATAAGTACCGCATATGAGGTACTGAACTCCCAAAAATTCTCGAAAGAGAGGGAATTTTTTGGGCTCATCTCCCATCAGAGTGTCTATACAAATCCACACAAAAATCGATGAAAAATGTATCAAATTTATCTTTTGTAAATCTTGATTTCTTCTTTTCTATAAAGCAAGAGAAGTAGAGCCCCCAATCAAGTAACCTGTTTTATTAATGGGTATTCATAATTAATGCCCATGAGTTGAAGCTCATGGGTCGAGGTCTGCCTACTGAACATAGAGAGTTGGCTAGGCTAAGGCTGACTCGGTTTTTGACGGGTTTTGTTTGCTGGGTTTTGTCTGGTGTCGTGTGGCTCCGGCAAACAATGACTGGAAATGCTCGTGTGGATGTGAGCTGAACGGTTTCAGGAGAATGGCTCTCAATGAGTTTCTCCAAACAATGAAAAGGAATTGTGTACGGATGATTCACTCTCGGCCCACCCCCTCTGCTCCCCAAGCTTCGACGATATCTGTTAACGAAGAGCTTCCATCTAATCAACCGATGGCGTCTAAATTCAGGCTCAAAGACTTTTTGAGTCTGTTTACATCGCGCTTATCGCTACGCATTGTATTGCTGATGTTTGTGGGGCTCAGCCTGATTGAGGCGATTCTCTTTGTGCCCTCGATTCAGCGGCAGCGTCGGGAGGTACTTTCTCAAATTGAGGACGTTTCTTCAGGAAAAATTAGCTGGATCTTGATGACCTACCCTCAGGCATCGGGTGATGAGTTGCTCAATCATGTCGCGACCCTTGGGGATGATCCCATGTTGCAGATGATTCTGGGCGGTGCGGTCTATCAGTCCAATGGGGTGAGAATTGGAGAATTTGGTGAACCACCTGAGCTGACCTTTGCACGGGCAAGTGAGGATAAATACTTTTATGCCCAATCATCGGCGGGCGATCGCTACGACGCCGCATGGGTCGCCCAACAGCCCGACGACAACTACTACATCGTGATTCGGCACGACGCATCAGGAATGCGGCAAGAATTGCGATCCTTTGTGATTCGTATTGTCAGTCTTGTTCTCATCACCTCAGCCTCATTGACCCTGGTGATGATGCTTCTGTTGGGGCCAACCGTGATCTCGCCCATTCTTAAGCTGAAGCGCGATTTGTCCGAAGCGGGAGAGTCAATTTCTTCGGGGAATGCAGTTGAGCCTCAGCTTCAGACAACCTCAATTCAAAGACGAGATGAACTGGGGGATGTTGCTCGCACCTTTCAAACGATGTATCGCCAAATTTTCGAGGCCATGCGACAGCGCAAACAGGCTGAACGTGAGCTTCGTCAGAACAATGACCAGATGAGGCAATACATCATTCAAGTGGATCGAATTACCACAGCCGCCGCTGCCGTCGAGGATGGAACCTTTGAACCGAGCAGTTTAGAAGCTGTCGCCCAGCGTTCCGACGAATTAGGACAGCTTGCCCGAGTCTTTCAACATATGGCCACCGAAGTGAAAGAGCGGGAAAGCCAGTTAAGGCAAGAAGTCACAGACTTGCGGGTTGAGATTGATCAGGCCAAACGAGAACGTCAAGTGGCTCAAATTACCGAAACCGACTATTTCAAAGACCTTAAAGCGAAGGCTAAAGATCTTCGCCGCCCCGGAAACTGTGGATGAATAGTGATTCCATCAGTGAGTCCATCCGCTTCACCACAGGGGAGATAGGCTTCATCGTTCGTGTTAACTACCCAAAGTGTTAAGTATCCAAAGGCAGGAGATGTACTGTGGCCAATGTCATTTCAATTCACTCATATCGAGGCGGAACAGGAAAATCAAATCTCACCGCCAATCTGGCTGCGTTAATCGCGTTGCGAGGAAACCGAGTCGCGGTCGTTGATACCGATTTGCAGTCCCCTGGTATTCACTCCATCTTTGGTTTTGACAGTAATGCCGATCTGCGAACGCTCAATGATTACCTATGGGGAAGGTGTCTGTTGTCTGAAGCTGTGCATGACGTTTCCTCATCCTTAAAAGCAGAAACAGACGGACGCTTGTTTCTCATTCCTGGCAGCGTGAATGCAGACGAAATTGCCCGCATTCTTAGCCAGGGCTATGACGTCAGTCTGCTCATTGATGGGTTTTGCGAAGTGATTCGCAAGTATGACTTAGATTATCTGTTGATTGACACCCATCCGGGGTTGAGCAAGGAAACGTTTCTGTCGATCGCTGTTTCCAATGCATTACTCATCATTCTGCGGCCCGATCGCCAAGACTTCCAGGGAACCGCCGTCACGATTGACGTTGCCCAACAGCTCGAAATTCCCCAAATGATGCTGGTGCTCAACAAGGTGCTGTCGCGAGTCAACGCCGACAGCCTTAGAAGCAAAGTTCACCAAACCTTTGACGTTCCTGTTGCGGGTCTATTGCCGATGTCAGAAGACATGATGCACCTGGGCAGCCAAGACCTGTTTAGCCTGAAATATCCTGACCATCAGCTCACTCAAGAACTCAAGCACATTGCAGCGCAACTCATGGGAGCTGAACGGGCTGAGGCATCGGTCACGACCGTGCAATAAGCAGTGCGCCTCATACAACTGTACTTAACCAACGCGCATCGCGCTGTATGACAAGGAAAATTGTCTGTCTGTTCTTCATCCTACAATTGAACTCTCATGACTTCTGACTCCCATAACCTCCAGTCGTTCGCGAAATCGATTCGGTCAGCGACTTCTCCATTTCGAGCTTATCTTAACGACTTGCACACCACCTATCAGAACTTGAACGAGGGGGCGGTGGCCGACTACATTCCTGAGCTTGCGTTGGCAAAGCCTGAGTGGTTTGGCATTTCGGTGATGACCATTGATGGTCAGTCGTTTGATGTGGGAGATTGTCGCCAAACGTTTACCATTCAATCAATTTCAAAAGCGTTTGTGTATGGCTTGGCGCTCGAAGATCATGGGCGTGACTATGTTCTTTCTAAGGTCGGGGTTGAGCCATCAGGAGATGCGTTTAATTCCATCGTGCTAGATGAATCGACCAATCGTCCCTATAACCCCATGGTGAATGCGGGGGCGATCGCCACCACCGATTTGATTAAGGGTAAAGACGGCACTGAGCGACTCAAGCGAATTTTAGACATGTTCAGGCGCTACACCGGGCGAGAGATGCAGATTGATGTGCCCGTCTCTATGTCTGAACGGGCGACGGGGAGCCGGAACCGGGCGATCGCCCACTTGATGCACAACTTTGGGATGATTAGCGATCGCATCGAAGAAACGCTGGATCTCTACTTTCAGCAATGTTCGATTCTGGTAACCAGCCATGACTTAGCGGCCATCGGTGCCACCCTGGCCAATGGCGGAAAAAATCCCATCACCGGAGAACAGGCGATTGAGACGACCTATGTGCAAGACGTGTTGAGCGTGATGCATAGCTGCGGCATGTATGACTATTCCGGGGAATGGACCTATCGGGTAGGCATTCCTGCGAAAAGTGGTGTGGGGGGCGGCATCACCGCTGTGGCTCCCAAACAGCTTGGAATTGGCGTATTCTCACCCCTGCTCGATGCCAAAGGTAACAGCGCTCGGGGAATTCAGGTGTGTAAGGCGATCGCCGAAGACTTTGGCTTTCACCCGTTTAACGCGTCAACCCCAGCCCACAACCTGAACGAGTGGCTCGTCGCCAGCCGGGCGAATATCTCCGCCCAGATGATGTCTTCCTGAAGACTCCTATCAGAGGGCGCTTTAGGGATGCCTCAGACGTTAGCCGTAACCCATCAATCCCAGTCACCAAATCAGTTCACCTTGTAGGGGTACGACACGGCTTATCTGGTGCGTTACGCTGCGCTAACTGCACCCTACGCAATCCCATTACGTATAGATGTAGGATGCGTTAGGCGTTAGCCGTAACGCATCGGCCTGATACATCACATTAGCAGTATCGTGCCAGTAAGCCCCTATCGTTGCTTCATGTAACCATTTGCGATGATTTTAGGCTCACCCCTTGAATATCCATAGGCTTTGGCTGATGATGCGTTAGACATTTATTGATTTAGCTCTCATTGATTCAGTTCTCGCAGTTCTTTGACTGGCATGATTCCTGTGACCTGCTATTCTTCTCTCATTGGAACTGATTTTGATGTTTGTGATTAATTGGATTTTTGTGTAGACCCAGGCAGATTTTTACCCACCGATCTGGACACACTTTCAATACGAACGATAGCTCAGAAAGTATGACAACTACGGATGAAGAAACAGAAATCATGATCGACCAGGTTGCTCGTCTACCCGAGGGCATGACTGAGTTTCGATTGAGCCTGGTTGAAATGCGTGAAAGTCTCCATCGCAGCTTTGTGGAGATGCGAGAACAATCCCGACAAGCTTATGAAGAGATACGAGAACAGTCTCAGCGAAAGTATGAAGAGATGCGGGAACAGTCTCAGCGAGAATATGCAGAAATTCGAGACCTAATTCGCACCAACTCTGCTGAAACCCAGGCTTCGTTTCAGCGCCAGCACGAGTACCTGGATCGCATTAGTGCAGCAACTGAACAACAAGCTGAGGTTGCACAGAAAAATGCTGAAATTGCCAAGCAGCGAGCTGAAACAGCGAACCGATTAGCGGCTGTTGTTGAGCGGCAAGCGCAGATGATGGAGCGCATGATGGTAAATCGTTAAGAGCATGTACATTCTAGGAATACTCAGGGGAGAAACTGCATGAGCTTTCGTATGGATCGCCGCGCCTATGCCGAGACCTATGGCCCAACGGTGGGCGATCGCCTCCGATTGGCGGATACTGAACTGATCATCGAAGTCGAACAGGACTACACCACCTATGGCGACGAGGTGAAGTTTGGGGGCGGAAAGGTGATTCGCGACGGCATGGGACAGTCGCCCATCTCCCGCGAAGACGGGGCGGTGGACATGGTGATTACCAATGCGCTGATTCTAGATTGGTGGGGTATCGTCAAAGCTGACATCGGCATCAAAGACGGCAAGATTGAAAAAATTGGGAAGGCAGGCAATCCCTACATCCAGGATGATGTCACCATCATCATCGGCCCCGGTACGGAAGCCGTGGCCGGGGAAGGAATGATTCTCACCGCCGGGGGAATTGACGCCCACATTCACTTCATCTGTCCTCAGCAGATTGAGACGGCGATCGCCTCTGGCGTCACCACGATGATTGGCGGCGGCACAGGCCCCGCAACGGGCACCAACGCCACCACCTGTACCCCTGGCCCCTGGAACATCTACCGCATGCTCCAAGCCGCCGATGCGTTCCCGCTCAACTTCGGATTTCTTGGCAAAGGCAACAGTGCCCAAGCTCCAGGGCTGGTTGAGCAGGTCAACGCCGGAGTCATTGGACTCAAGCTTCATGAAGACTGGGGAACGACACCCGCCGCCATCGACACCTGTTTGACCGTGGCGGATGAGTACGATGTACAGGTGGCCATCCACACCGACACGCTAAATGAATCGGGCTTTGTGGAACACACCGTTGCCGCCTTTAAGAATCGCGCCATTCACACCTATCACACTGAAGGAGCCGGAGGCGGACACGCGCCAGACATCATCAAGGTGTGTGGCGAAACGAGCGTGTTGCCGTCCTCCACCAATCCCACTCGTCCCTATACGGTCAACACCCTGGAAGAACATCTGGATATGCTGATGGTGTGCCACCACCTTAGCCGCAGCATTCCTGAAGACGTGGCCTTTGCAGAATCTCGGATTCGTCGCGAAACGATTGCCGCTGAAGACATTCTCCATGACCTCGGGGCGTTCAGCATGATTGCCTCCGATTCTCAAGCTATGGGGCGCGTTGGGGAAGTGATTGTGCGCACTTGGCAAACCGCCCACAAAATGAAGGTGCAGCGGGGAGCGTTAGCGGGGGATTCTGACCGGAACGACAATACCCGAGCGAAGCGTTACGTGGCGAAGTATACGATTAACCCGGCCATTACCCACGGCATTTCTGACCATGTGGGGTCTGTCGAAGAAGGGAAGCTGGCTGATTTGTGTCTCTGGAAACCCGCCATGTTTGGCGTCAAGCCCGAAATTGTGATTAAAGGAGGGGTCATTGCCTGGGCGCAAATGGGTGACCCCAATGCAAGTATTCCGACTCCGCAACCCGTTCACATGCGTCCTATGTTTGGCAGCTTTGGAGGGGCGATCGCCGCCACCTCGTTCACGTTTGTGTCGCAAGCCGCTGTTGATGCTGGAGTGAGAGACCTGATCACCCTGCAAAAGCCTGTCGCAGCAGTTCGCAACACCCGCCAAATCACCAAGGCAGATATGAAGCTCAACGACTATCAGCCCCACGTTGAGGTCGATCCAGAAACCTATGAGGTTCGTGCCGATGGAGAACTGCTGACCTGCGAGCCTGCAACCGTTCTGCCTATGGCTCAGCGCTATTTCTTATTTTAGATTTTGGATTTTGGATTTTGGATTTTGGATTTTGGATTTTGGAATTTAGATTGTTGAAAAGTACTATGCTTCAATTTCTCACTCGTTTTCGGTGGGTAGGTGTGGCGATCGCCACAGGTCTGGTCATGATTCTCGTTGCCTTTGGCGTCACCTCCCCAACCCTGGCCCAGGACGACGCCAACACGGAGTTGCTGTGGTACGGACAGTCGGCCTACAAAATCACCACTCCCTCGGGCAACGTCCTTCTGGTTGACCCCTGGATTACTAATCCCCTCAATCCCAACGGTGAAGAAGACCTCGCGAATCTCGGGTCAGTGGATCTGGTGTTGGTGACTCACGGCCACGGAGATCATGTGGGAGACTTGATGGCGATCGCCGAAGCCACTGAAGCCCAACTCATCAGTTCAGCCGACCTGGGTCGATCCCTGGTCGCTGGAGGCTTCCCTGAAGACCGCTATGGCCCCAACAACCGAGGCAACTTCGGAGGGGAGATCTCGCTGATGGATGATGAAGTAAAAGTCGCCTTCATTCCTGCCGTCCATAGTTCAGCCTACGGACGCGATGGAAACCCTGCGGCATATGCAGGCAATCCTGGCGGTTTCCTGATTTCGATTGAGAATGGGCCTGTGATTTACCATACAGGCGATACCGATGTCTTTGCTGACATGGCGCTGATCCCGCAATTCGGAGAGGTCGATGTCATGCTCACCTGCATCGGAGATCAGTACACCATGGGCCCCGATCGTGCAGCCGAAGCGGTGAAGCTGGTGAACCCTAAGATGGCCATCCCCAACCACTACGGCGTGTTTACCCTGACGGGAACCCCCGAAGAGTTTGAGGCCGCTTTGACTGCCTTGAACGTAGAGACTGAGCTTAAGGTGATGGAACCTGGAGAAAGCATCATGCTCTAGGGTTTGCGTCACGCATCCGTCAAAAAAGACACCCCCACATCCGGAGGTGTCTTTTTTTGACGCTCAAATGTAGAGCAGTGTGCAGGTTAGTCACGTACAAAAACGATGATGAAAGACGCATCGCGCCCCACACCACCGTACTTAACCAACGTGCATAGCGCTATATCTTACAAAGCGCCAGCATTTGCGAGCCCAAGGATGACACCTGCGCCGAGGATGTGTCCAAAGCTCGTCACAGCCAAGAGTGCCGGAAGCCCCATTCCACCAAAAAACGGAGACATGGGAAGCTCAGGGCCCTCGCTGGGTTTCTGAATCGTGAGTTTACCGATGGCGATCGCCACAATATTACAAGCAATCATAACGATGGCAACATTCGTGTTCCAAACAACAGTTGTTGGAGTTGCCGCAGCCAAAAGAGTGAGATATGTCAATGTTCTTTCTCCTAAATCCTATTCACAGCGTGTACACCTTCGAGGCCCATCACCCATGGGTGGATTAAATAAAAAATACACCCATTTACGGCGACATCACCTGTTTTTTCTAAATTTTGCACGCCCCATGAGGTAGACATTAACGTCACAGGACGAACTTAGTTTTAGATATATCATCTAGTGGCCTTTCATACTGCTTTTAGCAATTCTTTGAAAAGCATTCTGCACTGAATGGATTGATGATTGTTGGGAAAGCGGATTGCAACCGTGTTAATCGCAGAAACAATCGTGTGGGGCGTAGCGTCCTAAACACCTGTACTTAATCAATGTGCATAGCGCCATGCTTCATGCTTGTACGCTGAAGCATAAGTTCGCATACCGGAGTGCGGGCATCTTGTCCGCGTTGGCTGGAAACCTGCACGACAAATAATATTCAGTCGTAGGGTGCTCTTCGGCGTAGCCGTAACGCATCATTCCAATGTCATTAATGTTGAATATATGGTGCGTTTGCTTATCAGCAACGCACCCTTGTATCTTCAGAACTAGGCAACCCGTCGCACCCTTGGTGAACTAAACACCGCTTTGTAGCCAGGGAGCCTGTATTTTTAAGAAGCGCGTGGTCATCCAGTTGCACCGAGGTGCTTGACACCGTTTCGTAGCCCTTGGAGCCACGCGATTTACCCAATGACGCAAACTCGAACAATCGCTGGAGAGTGAGATCTCGCATTTGCAAGGACGAGTAGTCAACGGGATACAAAACCATACCTCAGCATAAACGATGACACTTGAAAAAACATGGGTCGGCATCGATGTGAGTAAAGACAGCTTGGATGGATACCTTCTGCCTCAAGGGACAACCTTCCAGGTGCCGAACAACGAAGCTGGCATACAGGAACTCATAGCTCAATTCCAATCCACTCCGCCGCATTTGGTCGTGGTTGAATCAACGGGTGGATTGGAACGAACCCTCGTGGGGAAACTGCACCAAGCGGCGATTCCAGTGGCGATCGCCCCAAACATCACGAGGGATCAGGGAAATTTGCTACGGTTTCGGCATTCCCAACACTGCGGATGTGGCGAGGGATCAGGAACAACTCAACCGACAATCCAGCCTCACGAACATGTCATCACCTGGCTATGAATCGATGTAGGCTGGCAATATGGCGTGGGTGTTAGCCGTGATTCAAGAAGGGGTGCAGTCTCCGGGACATGGAGCATTGGTAAGAGTGACTTGAAAATCAATCATTGTTCTGCTTCAGTAGATGTCTGAGCGACGGAGTCAAGATACAAAGTCCTCGAACAACATCTTCATCTGAAGCAGTGCCGTCGATAATGTTTTGAGTAATTTCAATGACATCCAGTGCCAGTTCGTAGGAGATGCCACGCTTTTCCAGGCGTTTAATTTCTAAGATGTCAATGCCAGCAGCCATTGATTCTAGGTACTCTTCAACGGTGATGCACAGATCTTCAATCGCTGGATCTTGATCAATTTTGTTTTCTTTACTCATCTCACCACTCCCAAATCATTTGTGGAAGGAAATGTAATCAGTAGAGCGGACGATCCCACCCCACCGCTCACATTTCATTTAGAATTGCTTATATACTATAAAGCTATGTTGGAAGCGTCTGATCGGAGTATCGTGACATGGTTTATCTAAACGAGAATCCGCCTGCTGCTGCTGAGAATACTGCTGACACAATTGAATTCCCTCCAAGTAATTTGGAGAGTGATGAACCCCCCTTGGAAACTGACCTTCATCGTAACCAAATCGACTTACTCATTCGCTTACTCAAGTATTGGTGGCAAAACCGCCAAGACTTCTACATTTCCGGCAACCTGACCGTTTATTACAACATACAGCAGTTGAAGTCGCGAGACTTTAGAGGGCCAGACGTGTTTGTCGTATTGGGAACCGAAAAAAGAGACCGTCGCAGTTGGGCCATTTGGGAAGAAGGCGGAAAATATCCCAATGTCGTGATTGAACTGCTCTCCAGTTCCACGGCAAATGTAGATAAAGGCGCAAAGAAGACCCTCTATCAAGACGTGTGGCGCTTACCAGAGTATTACTGGTTTCATCCTGAAACTCTAGAATTTGCAGGATTTCGCCTTATCAATGGACACTATGAGGCGATTCAGCCAACAGAGGAGAATCGCTTGCCTAGCGAGCAGTTAGGGCTAGCACTGGGGATTCATGAACAGCAGTTGCGCTGGTTTACGGCAGACGGAGAACTCATTCCTTTGCCTGAAGAAGCAGAACGGCAACGGGCTGACCAAGAACAGCAACGGGCTGACCAAGAGCGGCAGCAAAAAGAACGAGTAGAAAACTATTTGCGATCGCAAGGTATTGACCCCAACCAACTCCCAGAGGTTTAACGAAAGCGGTGCGATCGCCCATCACCCTGTCACTATACGTCCGAATATATCTTTGGGCTGTGGATGAGTCTGTTACCAAAAGACATCTCCTGATGGCAGTTCATCATCATCAAAGGAGCATTCCATCTCGACTCTGCCGTGGTTGAGGATAATGATGCGATCGCTCCGTTCCAGCACGGTGGGGCGATGGGAAACGACGAGGTAAGTCGGGGATTTTGGATTTTGGATTTTAGATTTTGGATTGGGGGTGGAGTGGAGAGAGAAGAGGCGGG
>JAYKJC010000558.1:0-3340 GCA_035285885.1 Leptolyngbyaceae cyanobacterium
GATCCGTGCTGATGATGACTTTGAAGGAAAAGAAAGCTACATCTTTAACGAATTGGAGAGGCTTAGGCAAATTCAGAAAACTTCGCAGAACGAGAATACTACTGTCCCTCTTGTTTACGAACTTTCCTCTATCTCCAGATCTCTCAAAGGGAGCATCCCACTTTCGCACAAATATCAAATCGCAAGCTGACCATTGAGATAAGCACATCGCAAACTCAACATCGGGTTAACTGACGCGGTATTCCATCGAGCACCCGTAATTTGCAGGCGATTTCCAATCTGTTTGACCGCAGATTCCACCGCCCCTGAGCCAATGGAGCAGAGTTGTTCAGCTTGATAATACGCATAGTTGACAATGCGATGGCGATGTTTATCCAGATAGGCGTTGAACTTTCGTGCTTGGGAACGCCGACACTCTGAAAATAATGCCTGTGCCGCATCGACTTGGCCTTGCCATAAGAGGGTTTCAGCTTCGCTTAACCGTTTCAAGGAACCCCCAACTTTGTAGAGATTTTCTTTGAGGTGATACCAATCGAGAATCTCCCATCGTTCCTCGGGACTCGCGAGTTGGCGGATGATCTTCCAGACGCCATCATGACCATCCCCTAAGCACACCAGCGGATAAAGCAATCGTTGAGCACACAAGTAATCGATCAGGCTGTCATTGTCTCGAAAGAAGGCGGCATAATAAAGTCCCTGAACCCGCACAGCTTTGTAATCCCGCCAAGGACTTTCGGTGTCCTCCTGCAGATCTCGTAAACAGACTTTCCCCCCATCAATGCTCACTTCGTTCACCCCTTGTTTGGCTTCTGCCCACTCGAACGATTGGCGTCCGACTAAGCGTTGCTGAGTGGAATGACCAACGTGAATGCCCGTCAACATGGCGATATCGACTTCAGCGTTCTGGAATGACTCGTTTGCACTCAAGCGTAAACATCCCTTCTCCAGCGCTCCACTGAGGCGACTGTAAGGTTTGACACCCAATTGCTCGGCTTGACTCTGGCGCAGGGGAAGTTCTCCCACAAGGCTTTTCACCCGGCGTTGGCGTCCTTTTGGTGAATGGGTGTTCTGGTTGACAAAAAAAGGGCGACAGTGGGAGTTACCTTCTCTAGCATTTGCTGGCGGACAGTGATCTCAATCGCTTCAAGAGTATTGCAATTGGCTGTATCACTATTGCGGTAAAGAATCTCAGCAATTTCTTGAGTGCAGGCATGTAAGCGTTCTTGGTCTTCAGGAGTCATATCATATAGCCTTGAATCTACCTAGCTATTCTCCTTCTTGAATCATGTTTTTGCAAAAGTGGGATGCTCCCGGCTATTGCCCTTACGAAAATTATCTCTCGAATCAGCAACGCCGAATTTCATAGGGGACGTACGCCCTACGCCCCCCTCCAGTGAACGAGAAAGTTGTTGTCTATAAATGACACAACAAATGACACAACTTTCTCACGAATGAACCCTACATTTGGCTTTGCAACTTCTGCTTACTCTCCCTAAATTGTCGGCCCATTTGTTGCCGCTGATCGTCAGACATATTCTTCCGCATTGCAGCAAACATGGTGCTTTCTTCTTGACGAGTGTGATCCCCAACCATGGACTTAACTTGCTTGAGCTTTGCCATAAACTGATCGCCTGTTGAGTTCATGTTCTTCATCTCATTGAGCACATTTTCCAGTTGGGCTTGCTCATCATAAAGCTCCTGAGTATCACTCTCGCCATAGAAGGAGCGAACCTGAGGATAAACGACTTCTTCTTCCGCCTTAGAGTGAACAACCAGATCTTTGTAAAGCTGACCAAATAGGGACTTAATTTGGTTGGAATCGTCAGCACTTCTAATTTCGCTGATGATTGTCTTAGCCTTTTGATGATCCATAAAGATCAAATTCA
This sequence comes from Leptolyngbyaceae cyanobacterium, assembly GCA_035285885.1. Taxonomy (GTDB): domain Bacteria; phylum Cyanobacteriota; class Cyanobacteriia; order CAKZMO01; family CAKZMO01; genus JBCCWF01. The sequence continues at coordinate 1,887 of JAYKJC010000558.1, forward strand.
TCACATCGGTATCGCCACCGTTTGATGTTTGAGACGCAGCACTTCCGACGATGCCCGTCACGGCAGCAACGGCATCCTGAACACGAGCCCAGAGCCCCTGCTCAGGTTCTTGGCCCGTAAGTTCACGCGTTCCCAAATATTCCAACATACCCTTGAGCTGTTCCTGGTGCGCCCGGTTCTCAAAGTTAACTGCATTCAGGGGAGCAAGGGCAGCTTCAACGTCCTGACCTACCACTTGAGCCGCCTTGTGAACAACGAGTCCAGACACAACCTGACCATGCTTCAGGAGTTCGTGCTGAGCCATTTTTTCATACAGGTTCAAGTCAGAACTGGAGGTCATGCCTTTGGCTTTGTTCACCATTTCCTGCACGGTTTGCTTGGGTTCTGATTGAATCCCGTACTGGGTGATTGCAGTTTGTACAATTTCTAAGTTTTTGCGATCGTCTTCCAGCATGTCTTCCAATCGATCGCGCAATTTAGCATCATTGCACTGGCTAAGAAACTGCTGCTCATTTTCGATAATCAGGTTTTGAATCGCCTTCATATCTGCCAATTTTTGGGCGATCGCCGCTCGTTTTTGATCGGTTAATGTTGCAGGCATTTAATTTGAGTCTCCGTGCTAATTTTAGTCGTAGTCTAAGATACAAATTCTCTGATCCTTATCTATCTGTAGGATTGAATACGGTTGTTTCTTCTCAGAGGAAATACGTCCAGGGAAATAACTCAATATTTTCTCTTGATTAGTTCTTATTTACACCGCTCTTATTTAGACATTTTTAGACATTCTCGACAGAATTCTTGACCTACCCCAATCTCTTTCGAGTCATCTTCTACTGGGTTTCCTGACTGTCTGATACATCTTATTTCGTGGTCAGAGTTTCTGATAATGTCTGGTAATTCTGAAACCCCATATGTATCTCTTTTGAGCGAAGAGAAATTATCTCTCCTTTCGTAAAATGAAGATTCTGATGTAGTTACGAACTCTTAGATAGCTATGCAAATCCCTCCTGAAATTTCTTATCACCATGTCACAAAGACTGAGGCTCTGGAGGCTTTGGTTCTTGAAAAAGTGGGTAAGTTAGAAGAGGTGTGTGATCACATCAGCAGTTGTCGCATCGTCATCGAAAAGACCCATGAGAATCCCAGCAGCGGCTCTCCTTATCGTGTTCGCATCGATCTGCGGGTTCCCCCAAACCATGAACTTGCGGTAGACAAAAATCCTGGAGAAGGCACCCAGTACACGCCCCTCGAAACGGTTATTCGGGATGCCTTTAGCGGAGCGCGACGACAACTGGTGGAACTGAATGACCGTCAGCATCGGCACGTCAAGCACCATGAAGACCAGATGATGGGGGCGATCGTCACGCAGCTTTTTCCTGAAGAAGACTACGGATTCTTAAAGACACTGGACGAGCAAGACGTTTACTTCCATCGCAATAGTGTGCTTCACAACG
>JAYKJC010000559.1:0-14185 GCA_035285885.1 Leptolyngbyaceae cyanobacterium
CTTGATGCCAGCAAGCAGCGAGAAGCGAAACTGAGTACCCGCATTCAAGATCTTGAAGCGCAGCTTTCGCAGCAGACGCGGGCCGTAGAGAAGTTGCGGCTGGATCTAGAGGTCATTCAAACTTCTAAGAAGGAAATTCTGGCTGACCTGGCTGAAGCCAAACGCTACGTTCTTCAACTCACGGACTTGAAACAATCGTCTGTAGCTCAGGAGAAACTGACGCAGGCGGACTCGTCACCTGCGATCGCCCCCTCATCAACCTCGTCTATTGATTCTGGTCATCGCTCAATGCATCGTTCAAATGGGCGATCGCCCCAACCCACCCCATCACCCCAACCCACCTCATTCCCCACGCCTGGGCGGCAGTCGATACCGATTCGACCCAAAAAGCATGCATCTACTCGGTCTCCGGTTCTGTCATCTTCGGCGTTGAAGGGCTTACCACCGATGTCAACGGAGCGGCTCAAAGCTTCGCCTATGTCCCGACCACAGTCGCCCAGTCCCGCTCCCTCTCGTCCCTCTCAGCCGCATTCATCGGGAGCCTTGTCCAGAGTCCCTCGCTCTCATATGGCTCAACCCTCTTCCCCACACGAGTCTCAAGCCAAACAAGATTCGCAATCCCAGCAAGATTCGCAACCGAAGGGAATCCAGCTCCAGAAAGCCTATCGTCGTCCTTTGGTGCATCATCGCGATCGCCCCATTCCTCAAGCGGCGAGAGATACACGCACCTATGTGCCGAAGCCCAAGCTGTCAGACTCAGAAATTAGTTGGTTTGACTAGGTGTGGCAAAGTTGTGCAGGACAGCAATTCTCATTTTGAAAGACTTCGCGCCCTGTCGGCGCTCACGTGTATAGGTTCAGGGGACAAAACGGTCGCTTGCAGTGACCGTTTTGTCCCCTGAACCTCGATAATGAGAATTGCTGTGTGCAGGAGTAATCATTTGGAGCCAGGGCAATGACGCTCTATAGTAGAGGTGCTGACTTCTTTAAGCTTTTCTTTATATAGAGATTGTCGTGAAAGCAATTACCCTGCTTGGCTCTACAGGTTCTATCGGAACCCAAACCCTCGATATTGTTGCCCACCACCCCGATGAGTTTCGGCTCGTTGGCATTGCTGCAAGACGAAATGTTGAACTGCTCGCGCAGCAAGTTGAGCAATTTCGGCCTGAGATTGTTGCGATTTGTGATGAATCGAAGCTGGATGACTTGAGGGAGGCGATCGCCCATCTCGATCCTCAGCCGACGATTGTGTCCGGTGAGGTGGGAGTGGCAGAGGTTGCGGCCTATGGCGATGCCGAAGCTGTTGTGACGGGCATTGTTGGGTGTGCAGGGTTGTTACCCACCATCGCGGCCATTAAAGCAGGCAAAGATATTGCCCTGGCCAATAAAGAAACGCTCATTGCAGGTGGGCCTGTCGTGTTGCCGCTGATTGAGCAGCATCAGGTGAAGCTGTTGCCCGCTGATTCTGAACACTCGGCGATCTTTCAGTGTTTGCAGGGCGTGCCAGATAAGGGGCTCCGACGCATCATTCTCACTGCCTCAGGCGGAGCATTTCGCGATTGGCCCGTTGAAAAGCTTCCTGAAGTGACCGTTGCAGACGCTCTAAAACACCCAAACTGGTCTATGGGGCAGAAGATCACGGTTGATTCTGCAACTTTGATGAATAAGGGTCTGGAGGTCATCGAAGCTCACTATTTATTTGGAATGGATTACGACCATATCGATATCGTGATTCATCCCCAGAGCATTATTCATTCCCTGATTGAACTTCAGGATACGTCTGTGCTGGCGCAACTGGGATGGCCCGATATGCGGTTACCGTTGCTGTACGCCATGTCTTGGCCAGAACGCATCGCAACTGACTGGGAGCCGCTTGATTTGGTAAAAGCGGGAGATTTGACGTTCCGTGAGCCTGACCATCAGAAATATCCCTGCATGAACCTGGCCTACGCGGCAGGACGAGCTGGAGGGTCGATGCCTGCAGTGCTGAATGCGGCCAATGAACAGGCGGTTGAGCTGTTCTTGAAGGAAAAGATCCGCTTTTTAGATATTCCTAAAGTGATTGAGAAGGTGTGCGATCGCCATCAATCGGATAACTGCTCTGAACCAAGCCTCGATGACATTTTAGCTGCGGATCGGTGGGCTCGTCAGCAAGTGTCGGAGGAATGTAAGCAATTACTTCAAGGTGAACGCGTTCTCATCGGTTAGACATACCATCCCGCAGAATAAATGATTGATAAATATCGAAGCATACATATTGAACGATTAGATCATCTTGTTCTCACTGTTAGGGATCTCGATGTGACAACAGAGTTCTATGTGTCTGTTTTAGGAATGGAGAAAGTCACATTTAGTGAAGGGCGAACTGCATTAAAGTTCGGAAATCAAAAGATTAATCTTCATCAATACGGACATGAATTTTCTCCCAGCGCCATCCGCCCTCAGCCAGGTTCTGCAGATTTATGTTTCATAACCAATAGTCCTCTTTCAAGCGTTATCAAGCATCTTGAAACGTGTGAGGTCGTCATCATTCAAGGACCTGTCGAGAGAACAGGTGCGGTTGGGACAATTCAATCAGTTTATTTTCGTGACCCGGATCAAAATTTGCTCGAGGTTTCAAATTACAAAACGTCAGCTTGATTTAAGGAAGCGTTTGCATGCGAGTTGTTGGATTGATTAGCGGGACATCGGTTGATGGCATTGATGCGGTATTGGTTGATGTGTCAGGGACAACTCATGATTTAAGGGTCGATTTTCTCGCAGGAGAAACGTACCCCTATCCTCGTGAACTTCGGGAACAAATTTTGGCGGTTTGCCATGGACAGGCTCTTTCACTGGAGCAGATGGCGGTTTTGGACGATGCGATCGCCCACGCTTTTGCTGATGCAGCGCTCAAAATTCAGGACGGGCACCAGGCTGCCACACTGATTGGGTCGCACGGTCAGACGGTTTTCCATCGACCACCTTCATCACCACATACCTCTGAAGATCAGCATTCGGCCCATCCATCCTCCCTGGGCTATAGCGTCCAATGGGGACGAGGAGATTTGATTGCCCATCTCACGCAAACCCCAACCGTGAGTAATTTTCGGGCTGCGGACATTGCGTTGGGCGGACACGGAGCGCCTCTGGTTCCTGCGGTAGATGCCTGGCTGTTGAGCCATTCAACAGAATATCGATGCATGCAAAACATCGGGGGCATTGGCAACGTTACCTATCTGCCGCCTCACTGCAAGTTAGAAACCGAAAGCGATCGCGTTCTCGGATGGGACACTGGGCCAGGAAATGCGCTGATTGATCACGCAGTGAAAATTTTCTCCAATGGTGCCCAAACCTATGATCGAGACGGAGCCTGGGCAGCTTCAGGGCACTCGTGCGATGAACTCATTCAGAGGTGGCTGACAGACGATTTCTTTCATCAACCACCTCCAAAATCAACGGGACGAGAAAAGTTCGGGGCGGACTATACTCAGCGATGTTTAGCCGACATGGAGCCCTATGACCTCAGTCAAGCAGACGCACTGGCAACGCTAACAGAGTTCACGGCTGCATCAATTGCATTGAACTACTCCCAGTTTCTAGACCATCAGCCCGATCGCGTGATGGTTGCAGGTGGCGGAAGTCGAAATCAGTATTTAATGACTCGCTTATGTCATCATTTGCCATCCACACATGTTGTAACCACTGTGGAAGAAGGCATCAACGTGGATTATAAAGAGGCGATCGCCTTTGCGGTTCTGGCCTATTGGCGCTGGCATCATATCCCAAGTAACGTTCCATCAGTCACAGGTGCAAAATATGCGGTTTCATTGGGAGAGCTTCATCATATACCTTGGAACTCAGGTGATGCGATGACCTAACATGCGACGATTTAGCACAGGGTGCCTAACCTATTGACGAGCAGAGGGTGCCGAGCAAATGTTGATCGATATCGCTCCGTTGCCTGAGATTAGATGCGGCTGTTGAGAAGGCGCTATCCCGTGGCTAGACAAATGCCAATTGACTCTTTTCATCTAATTTCCATGACACTGAATTGTCGTTTGTCGTTCAGGAAATCAAGCGAGTAGGACTGAGACTGTGGCGCATACGTTTTTACTGGAATCTGGGCGTTGGATCTTGAACGGTAGTTGGCTAGATCGAGATGGTCAGTTGACCCCTGTTAAAGGACGTATTTTGGTGGCATGGAATCGTGATGATTGGTACACCCAGGTGACGAAACTGGTCTTCCCAGAAACGGAGCGCGAAGAAATTGCATTTCAATATCGAGGACGCCTTGCCCAGGGCGATCGCCGCTATTCATTTGTGCTTCAGCACAGCACCCTCGGGCGCGTTGAAGGCGAAGGTTGGATTGCGCCTGAATCCATTGTTCAATGTTTTTGGGTGTTGGGCGATCGCCGCCGCCGCACCGGATTTGAAACCCTCCATCAAACCAATGTAGAAAGTTATCGAATCTCCAGTAGCGTTTTAGAAGGACATTATCTCGCGAGTACGATGGAAGCCGAAATTGAGCGCCAAAGTAGTTAATTTGGCCAAACTAGTTAATTTGAAAGTATGAAGAATTAATTTGAGAGTGTAAAGAAAATGACGAATTCTTTTGATGCTGAAGCCTACGTCGAACAGGCCAGTCGTTTATGCGATCTTCCAATTGCTCCTGATCATTTGCCAGGGGTGGTCGAAAATATGTCGGCGTTAGCTCAGGTTGCTGACTTAGTTATGAGTTTTCCACTACCTGAAACCATCGAGCCTGCTCCAACATTTGATCCGTTACCTCCCACTTCTTCCGATCTCGGATAACTTGCGTGTCAAATATAGCGGTTAGCAACCGCATTAAGAAAACAACTGGGTGGGGCGCGGTGCGCCCCACCCAGTTGTACTTAACCAACGCGCATAGCGCTATATTTGTGTCAATTCGGGTGTTCGGTCTGCATTGACACCAACACCCCATCAATCCCTCGGCTGAGGCTCCTGAGAAATGGACGGATCTGTCGATGGATCGGTTGATGGATCGGCCAGGATCTCCAGTTGTTTGGAGTCATCCATGAGCCGGGAAGGTTCTCCGGGCATGGGGGCTTCTGAAGAAGCTGTCGCTGATGAGACTGGAGGTGATGCCGCCGGGGTAAGTGAGGAGGGCGATCGCCGCGACGGTCGTTCCATGACATCCAACACATCTTTGATGATGGCTTCTTCAACCCAAATTTTGACCACGACGGCAAGAGGAATCGCTAATAGCAGTCCCAATGGCCCTAAGAACGACGCAAAAAAGATTTGAGCCACCAGCGTCGCCGCAGGCAGCAACGAGACTTGTTGTCGCATCACGAGCGGACTAAACCAGTAGGATTCTAAGTTTTGAATCACAAAGTAAATCAGAACAACAATAATGGCCTTGCCAGGAGAATTAATCAGCGCCACGGCGACTGGAAAAGCAACGCTGAGGGTCGGCCCGATATTCGGAACCAGATTCGAGACTCCCGCCAGTAGCGCATGAGTGAAGGCCAGTGGAATGCCTAGAGCAAACAAACTAAGACCACTACAAATCGCCACAAACAGCGAACTCAGAGACATTCCAGCCAACCAGTTCAGCAGAGATGCTTCACACCGAGAAAAAATGTCATCCGCCCGGCGGCGATAAAACGATGGGAATAGCCTCAGGAGAAGTTTGCGATAGGCGTGGGGTTCTGCCACAAACATCAACGTCAGCACGGCGAGTAACAATACCTGAAGCACAACTGCCACTGAACTTGAGAAAAATCCGAAGAAATTTCCAAAGACTCGCTGGATGATGGTACCGAGTTGCTGAGCCACCTCTGAGAAACTCGGTAGGTCTTCAACACGAGGTTGGGGAAGCCATTCAGGAGGATTACTCAGAACCTCATCCCCAATTTCTTGAAGGCGATCGATGCCCTCAGGAACAAGTTCGACCAACTGCTGAAATTGGTCGATAAAGGGAGGCACCACAAGACCGATGAAACTGGCGATGCCAATCACTCCAATCAGCAACGATAAGAGCAATGCCCACGGTCGCCTCAGGTCAAACTTGTGAATGAGAAAGCGCACAAGGCTATTGATGGCGATCGCCAAAACCGCCGCTGTAAACACCAACAGCAAAATTTGTCGAAATTGCCACAGAATGACTAACGAAAGAATTAGGGCTAGCAATCCCAGCCAATCAATGAGTTTCAACGGTGTTGCTCCTACAAAAAGTGGGGCTGAGTTTTCCCAAAGTGACTGCTTTCACAACTGCCTCACCAATGGTGCCGATGGCGCGAATCACATCGAGTCGAACGCCATAATTCTACCCAGAATACTGAACGACGCTCTCAATCCGCACGGCGCTCTTTCAACGTGTTATGCTGGTAACCGACCTGGACTCATGCAGTTACAACGCCCAAACCTTGTCAGGACCGGAAGGTAGCAGCAATACGGGATGCTTGTAACAGGCGTGAACTCCGGGTCTCCTATCTTTCTAGTCCCATGTAATCGGGGTCCGTTGATAGAAGTAACCCCAGTAAAGAGCTTGTATCCTGAAAATCACCCACAAGTTTTTTAACCGGAACTGGCCAAGCTTTAACTAATGTCGGCGTCGCGCTCACCTGATCCGCTTCAGCAAGTTCAGGGTTTTTGTGAACATCAATGACTTTCAGCGTGTAGGGTTGCTTGAGAGACGTTTCCAGAAATTGATGGAGTCGTCGAAGCGTTCGTTCGTTGCCAGAGCTATTTCCTGAGAGGAATAGCCTTAGTACGTAGCCCTGCCCGTCCGCTAGGGATGGCGTTTGCGCCTGGATTAATTCATCGATTAAGTGGCGAGGCTGCTTGGGGATAGACGCTTCTAGCGAGAGAATTAACTCATGGGTGTCCCAAAGTTGCGGAAATTGCTGATAGAAGTTTTGTAAGAACAGAGGATTGCAGGTCTCAAGGGGCAGGTCGGCAGGAACCCATTCTACCTCTGGGTCGAGCCCAAAAACAGCATTCAAAAGCGTTTGGTGTTGTAAAACAAGCGGACTGGCCTCCGCTGTCAGGCGAATCTGATGAGTCAGGGGGTCAATCCACTGATCGATCGTCGCAGAATAACACGGCGTTAAAAAGTAAGGAGGCTCTGCTAAATTCAGAGCCTCCTGTAATTGAGCACAAAGGTGCAAATGCCACCGTTCTCTTTTTTCAGGATCGATGCAATAGACTAAGTCACCCCCCGGAGTGAAGAGTGCAATCCCTTTAAACGATGCAGGCAACACATGAGGTTCGCGTTTCACCAACCCTCCTACACTCGACCTCTCAGTGCTTGAGCCATTTCGTTGGGCTTTGGAGACATTTCCAGTGCTGTTTCTTCCGTAATCCGCCCAGCTTCGTAGAGCTTATAAAGTGACTGATTCATCGTACACATGCCATCAAACGTACACTTAGGAATGAGTTCTTGAACGGCGTCTAAATCACCCCGCATAATGTAGTCTTTGATGGCATCCGTATTGATGAGAATGTCATGAAACGCAGCACGCTTACCGTCTGTTGTTCGACATAGACCTTGAGCAATAACAGCAACCAGTGATTCTGCCAGAGAGACTCGCATTGGAGCCTGCTGCTCAGGTTCATACAAATTCAAGACACGCTCAATGGTTTTAACCGCACTATTAGTGTGGAGCGTTCCCATGACTAAGTGACCTGTTTGAGCTGCTTTAAGTGCAGTGTTGACGGTCTCTTTGTCACGCATCTCACCCACAAGAATCAAATCGGGGTCTTCACGCAATGAGGCTTTTAAGGCGTTGTCAAACTTTAAGGTGTGCTGACCCACTTCACGCTGCTTAATCAATGACTTGCGACTTTGATGGACAAATTCAATCGGGTCTTCAATGGTCACAATATGCTTCGCCATTTCCCGATTGATGTAGTCAATCATGGCAGCCATGGTGGTCGATTTACCTGAACCTGTTGGTCCTGTAATCAATATCAACCCCTTGTGATAGTGGCAGATGTCTTTGAAGACCGTGGGCAGATTTAACTGCTCCATGGTCAAGATCTTTTTCGGGATAATTCTCATGACCATGGCGGGGCCAAGCAGAGAATCAAAGAGGTTAATCCTGACGCGTGCAAATTCATAATCAGCTGCACCATCAAAATCTAAGGTTTCTTTGAAGTCTTGAATATGCTTGTCCGGGAGCACCTCCTCAATCCAACTGAAGAATGTGCTTTCATCCGTTACGGGATATTCGGTTGACATGATTTCGCCGCGATCGCGAAACCTTGGAATCTCACCCACACCCACGTGAATATCAGAGAACCCTTTATCAAATGCTTCTTGAACGATCTGCGCAAGAGACGGCGCACCTGGCGTCCGCTTGTAACGGGCGGCTGACCGCGCAGAGCGGGCCGATTTGCCCCCTTCAGGGGGACGAGCCATCGGCGGAGGCTTAACTTGAGCTCCACCACCTCCCATTTTTGGAGGCGGTGGAGCTCCAGGCTTTAATACCGTTTCCTGCTGAATAGGACGCGTCTGTGTAGTACTTTGAGCACTACTCCCTGATGACATTGTATTCATGGAGCCTGCACGTCCAGGTGGAGGTGGCGGCGGCATTTTAGGTGACGGAGGTGGAACAGGAGGTCTGTGTGCGTCTGTCATAGAGAATCCAACGTGTGCAGCAATGGTGAGAATATAGTGTTGAACTGAATACAATCGAACTCAAGGTTCAACTGAACGTGATAGTCGAGGCTAATTACGAAGTCGCTCTCATACGAAGTCGCTCTAATGAAATATTAACGGGTGAGATGTTAACTGAGAGATGAGATGTTAACCAGGATAGTGTCATCAGGACAGTGTCATCACTTTAGTACATCCTTTTTGAAAGTAAGACGTGATGGAATGGGGTTGTCAACCAAAAAACCATAAACGAGGCAATCCACGAGGTAAAGAATTATTGCGTTCTCTAGAGGTGAATAACACATTCGCTTGCAATATAAATCCTTTAACTGTGTCACGGACTAATTGTGTCATGGGCAAAGTACGTCATGGACAGTCGCATATGGTTTGGGGCAGAATGCGTTCCACAAGTCCAACGGCGGCTAATGCTAAGGGCGACTATTTGAGAGTGCCCGTAGAGCCCAATCTCTCTATCATGAAAACGCCATGTTTTCTGATCACCAGGACGACATTTCCTGCTCTTCTGGTAGAATCTGCTTGGAACTAAAGTTATTCACAAATTACAGCACACCTCATCGCGTTATTTCATATGCTGGCTTACGAAACATCCAGGCCGTCTCCAAATGTCACTTTGGGTCGAGTATTACTGGTTGAAGATGAAGAGATTATTCGTGACACGGTCACTCTGGCTTTGGCAGATGAAGGCTATGAGGTACGTGCTGTAGAAGATGGCAGGAGTGCTCTCGACCTTATATGCCGCTCCCCAAATGGAGCCTCTTCTAGCAATGCTGCGTTTGATCTCGTTATTTTGGATCTCATGCTACCTCATGTGAACGGACTTGACCTGTGCCGATTGATTCGGCATGAGGGAAACATGGTTCCGGTTCTCATTCTGAGTGCAAAAGGAAGCGAGACCGATCGAGTTGTTGGCCTGGAAGTAGGAGCCGATGACTATTTGACGAAGCCCTTCGGCATGCGCGAGTTGATTGCTCGATGTCGGGCTTTGTTGCGGCGATCGCAAAATATTCAGTCTCAATCCCAAGATGCGACACTAACGTTTCAAGATATCTTGCTTTATCCGCAGGAATGTCGAGTTCTTGTCAGAGGCAACGAAATCAACTTGTCCCCTAAAGAATTCCGTATGCTTGAGCTGTTTATGAGTCATCCACGACGGGTCTGGGCTCGGGAGCAGTTAATCGAACGTGTGTGGGGGCCGGACTTCATGGGAGATAGCAAAACGGTTGATGTTCACATTCGATGGTTGCGGGAAAAGCTGGAAATAGACCCGAGCCATCCAGAGTATCTCATTACAGTTCGCGGATTTGGCTATCGTTTCGGATAAACCCAATCGATCTCAGGTTATCAGTTTTGTCTTGTTCCTCTTGGATCGTTAGCTGCTCGGGCTTAGTTCATCTGTAAGCCTTAGAGGTTAAGCCATTGAGCTATCTGAGTTCTAGCAAAATGGGTGGCTTTTTCAGTTAATGTTATGCTTTATAGGCTGAGCACGTCTCAATAGACGAAAAGTGCGTCGAAAGCGGTGTGGTTCATCGTGATCCTAAGCAGTTCAATCAATTTTTTGATTGCTAATTGTGCTTTCATTGCCTTTTAGGGTATTGGCACCTTGCCAAACAAAGTGCGGTTCACTTGTTATGCTGGCAGGTGTGCAGCCCTGGAGATGTCTGTTGAATTGCTCAAAGAAGTGCCCGTGATGGAGCGAATGGTGATTGCGTCCAATTAAGCTTTATGGATACTCCATTTGAGATTACGCTGCAAATTGTTGCAGCAACCATTGCCGGTATTGCTGCTCAAGTTTTGGGAGATTATCTCAAGCTACCAAGCATTGTATTTTTATTATTATTTGGTATCGCAATCGGCCCGGAAGGTCTGGGTTTGCTCCATCCGACAGCGTTGGGAACGGGACTGGAAGTCCTGGTAGCGCTCTGTGTTGCCCTGATTTTGTTTGAGGGGGGTCTTAGCCTTGAACTACGGGATCTTGGGCGGGTATCCGGAAGTCTGCAAAATTTAGTTACGATTGGAACCCTGATTACCCTGGTTGGGGGAGGCATGGCAGCTCACTGGTTGAGCGAGTTTCCCTGGCCTATCGCGTTTTTGTATGCGTCTCTTGTCGTTGTCACGGGGCCAACGGTTATCGGGCCTCTCTTGAAGCAGGTGAATGTCGATCGTAAGGTCTCGACGCTTCTGGAGGGAGAAGGCGTTTTAGTAGACCCAGTGGGTGCGATTCTGGCCGTTGTTGTTCTGGACGTCATTCTGAATGGTGACACTGCACCTGTTTCAGTGATTAGCGGGCTTGTGCTTCGATTGGGGATTGGCGGCTCAATTGGTGCGATTGGCGGATCGGCTCTGGGGCTTTTTCTAAAACGAGCGAATTTTTTATCTGAAGAACTGAAGAATCTAGTTGTTCTAGCAGGGGTGTGGGGGCTATTTGAGGCGGCTCAGTTAGTTCGGAGTGAGTCTGGCTTGATGGCAACAGTTGTCGCAGGAATCGTGCTGCGAGCGGCTTCGCTTCCGGAGGAGCGCTTATTGCGAAGATTCAAGAGTCAGCTCACGATTCTTGCGGTTTCAGTTCTCTTCATTCTTCTATCGGCAGACTTGTCGATCGCGAGTCTCTTTGCTTTGGGACGGGGAGCCTTGTTTACGGTGGCCATGCTCATGTTTGTGGTTCGTCCCATTAGCGTTTGGATTTGTACGTGGAATAGTGATTTAAATTGGCGGCAGAAGGCATTTCTTGCCTGGGTGGCTCCCAAGGGAATTGTTTCTGCTTCCGTTGCGTCGTTGTTCGCCATTCTTTTGACTGAGAGAGGAATTAGCGGTGGAGACGCGATTAAAGCGCTTGTGTTTCTCACCATCATTTCAACGGTTGCCTTGCAAGGGCTGACAGCAGGGTTTGTTGCCAAATGGCTGAAGATTACCTCGATGCAAGCAACAGGGGCTGTCATTGTGGGATGCAATCCGCTCAGTTGCTTAATTGCTCGACTCTTCAAAGATAATAATGAGTCCGTTGTTTTAATTGATACGAATCAAGATGCATGTGCAGAAGCCGAGAAAGATGGGATTCCAGTCTTTACCAGCAGTGCATTGGATATGGATGTGCTAGAAGAGGCTGGCCTGGGAACGTCTGGAACATTTTTGGCGATGACCAACAACGGCGAGGTCAATGTTGTGCTGGCACAACGAGCAACAGAGGAATTTAGCCCTCCCCGAGTGCTGGCGGTTTCTCCAGTGGAGTCAAAGTCAACCACACAGCCTGATCCCAATACATCGGTGTCTCTTCAACCCGCAAAATCTCAGAAATCTCCTCCTACGAAAATTCAACCTGCGTTTATTGAAAAGCTGCCGCTGAAACAATGGAATAGTTTCATTCGTGATGGTGCTGTGAAGCTGGGTGAGACGACGTTGCGGGCGACGGGGGTTTTGTTTCAGCAAGCTCACTTGCGGGCATTGTCTCGGGCTGGAGAGCTGATCCCCATTTTGCTAGAACGGGATAATCGTCTTCAAGTTGTGCAAGCCTCGGAAGAGTGGCAACCGGGCGATCGCATTATTTATCTGCTGCATGATCCACGACCAAAGCTATTGAGGCGACTTTCTGGGGGAATTACACCCGGACGATTGTCACTGGAAAAGTTGCCTGAGATTGAGGAAATTCCGATGCCAACGGTGAACCCTCGGGATGGATCTCAGATGAATGGGGCGGTTCCAGGAGCGGTTCCATCAGTTGAAAAGAAGGCTGATGCGAATAAGCGGGTTGTCAACAAGTCAGACAATAAGGCGGACAATAAATCTGAAAACACGTCAGATTCGCCTGATAAAAAAGCTGACTCGGATCAGCCGAATTCCACAAAGTCGGATTCGGCTAGTGAAAAGCTGGATTCTAGTAAACCAAATTCCAACACAGCAGACTCGGCTGATAAAAAAACTAAGTCGAATAAAGCAGATTCAAGCAAAACAAACTCCAACACAGCAAATTCCAACACATCTGATTCAAGCAACGCAAATTCAAGCAAAACAAACTCCAACACAACAAACTCCAACACATCAGACTCGGCTGATAAAAAGCCTAAGTCGAGTCAACCCAGTTCAGATCAATCTGATGCGACGACATCTGAGTCAACACAACCCTCTGCACAGTAGAGAATTCGCCCAACATGAACACAAGTTTGAGAGTGACGGTCAAGCTGTTTGCGGCCTACCAAGAGGCGTATGGTGTTCCAGAGATTCAGATGGAACTGGCAGAGGGGACGCCTGTATCAGCGGTGCGCGATCGCCTCATTGCAGATAAGCCTGAACTAGAGCAATGGCGTGATCTAACGCGACTTGGAATTAATCTACAGTTTGTTGAGCCTGACACCGTGCTTCGGGACGGAGATGAAGTGGTGTTGATTCCTCCTGTGAGTGGCGGGTAACGAATCATGTCTTGTGGGAATCCTAGATATAGGTTGTCTCACTTCTTGTCCAATGACTATCCGTTGGGAAAACGTTTTACTGCTAGTGACTGTTTTTTATGGCTCGACTTCAGGGCTTTTCTTGCTTAAGCAGCGCCTTATGCATCACTATTACACCACCACACCCGGACAGACCTGGTGTATGGTTCTTGATGCCAATAACCAGCCTCACTACCGCTATGGAAAAGAACAATGCGGTCTCTAGTGAGGGAGCAAGAAAATACACTCTCAGAAAGAGGGGCGACGGGCTGAGCCTGTCGCCCCTTTTTCTGGAAGCTTGGGTATTTGATTTTCCCGCAGGTTTCTGAAGTGTATACGACTTGGCAAACTGCTCCAATTGCAACGAAGAAAAGAGGGTTTTGGCGCGCGTTGCGCGGTAATTGTTTAGCGAGGCGGTGCGATCCCCCGCTGTCGCTGCCCCCTTAAAAAGGGGGCTCACAAGGTTTCTGTCTCGAAGTCCCCTTTTTCAAGGGAGATTTAGGGGATCGGACGAAGATCTCGCTAAACACATACGTTGCGCGCCAAAACCCTCTTTTCTTCGTAAACTCTGCCAAGTCATGAAAATTACTGGGAAGTTTGCTGGCAGAGAGCTGAAAATGACGGCAGATTCGCAATGAATCGATCCCAGTTTGTGCCGTAGCCGCCAGTGTCGCCCTTGCATATGCGTCGAGTGCGATCGATTAAATCTTGGAAGCCGTCACGTTCATAGCTGCCGCTTCTGAAGTCTGATTCAGCCATGGTGGAGATGCCCATGCACTGAGAGAGGAACTGTTGTTGATAATCCACTAAAAAATCTTGTTCGGCCTGACTCCAATACTCAATGGATACTAGCGGGCCACTCATTGATGCAAATTCTGGCGTCTCCATTGTGTTTTCTGGGCCGATGCAGGTTTCGAGCTGTGCGCGGACAGGAGATGGGAACAGACTTGAGCCTGCTAGGAACAGGATGGCGATCGCCCAGTTCCACTGAAAAAATCGTATTTGCATGGTGTGTGTTTGAATGCATCATCTTGAGAATTCCCTCTAAGCCTCGTTTGATGGCAGCGTGTACCACAAGATTTGGCACTCGCCTCTTTTCTTCGTTGCAATTGGAGAAGTTT
>JAYKJC010000560.1:0-5623 GCA_035285885.1 Leptolyngbyaceae cyanobacterium
CGGCGAAAAAACCCACGAGCACTGCACCCCAGAGACCAGCGGCAGCACCCGCTCCGGAGGCAACACCAAAGGCAAGCGCCATTGGTAAGGCAATAATCGCTGCAGTGAGCCCTCCAAAAAGATCTCCCTGCAGATTCCTAAAATGAATTCGATTCGTCAGTTGCATGGGTCGTTGTTGGATACAACAAATAGAGTTAAGTCTATGTTTTAGAATTTAGCATAGACTTACGCTTATGAATTGACAATATCATTGCTGTTCACCAATAGCTAGACCCAGATCTTTAGCGTTCCTCATTCATCCATAAGTTCTGCCTTATCATTCTCTTTTTCCTTTCTCTATAGTTATGAACTAGCGATCCACCCGTTATGAACAGGTTATGGAAAAGTTATGAATAGCGTCGTTTGACTCTATTGCCCTGCACGTCCGCGTTTTTGGAGCATGGTGGCCCCTTCATCCCATGGATGTACCTCTTGAATTTTTACTCATTCGGTTTGGCACCTGTACATAAATGCACGATAAATGTCTCTCCTCCGTCTTTGTGATATTGATTGGCCCAATTGTTCATCAGTCGGTCGAGATGATCAAGCGCCTCATCAATTTGCTCGGATGGAATGTCTAACTCCTCAACAACTCGTAAAACTCTGGGCTGTCGATCGGTCCATTGCCGCATCAAACTAAAAAATCGAGCTGTATCTTCAATCATCGCTCGTGTTCGAGCAGCCTTCCCTGCCGGAGAATAAGACTCTCTCGCCAACGCATAGAGGGCAATGGGCATGCTATTCACATCTATTTTGATGATTGTTCCCGAGTGAATCAATTGGCGTCGAATGTGTTCAGCGAGCGATTCACTCAGTGGCACTTGCTCCCCTTCTGCAAGACATTGTTGCGATCGCCCATGCAGATCCTCAATCATGTCCAACAGTTGAATCGCTCCTATAACTTTGGCGGACGGGTAATCTTCTTTCAGTTTTGACTGTATCCGCTTTTTTTCATCAGCACTCAGTCCTTGCACAGCAAACTTTTCACCTCCGGGTTCCTCTGGATATTGAGTTAACCAATAGTGGGGCAACTGCATTAAGTAATCCGGCTCCTGGGCACCCAGGAGTTTAAGCAACTTACCTTCAGTCAATGAAAGTCGAATTTCTTCGATGATTTCTTTAACACGTTTAGGCTCGATGTGATGCAAAAAGCCTGTCTTTCTCAAGCTTTCGTTTTGCTCTAAATACGTCATGTATACGGCACATTTCGCTGCTGTTGCGGCTGCATTCAAGAACGTCCCGTGCCGATGACCTCCATTTCGAATTGCACTGAAGGCCAAGTAAAACATGATTTGATCCATCGAACTCAACTTCAAATGATTTATGAGTTCTGTATCCCCTACCATACATGCATCTCCTGAAACTTTTTCTAGTGTTGACCCATCTAATGCTCAAAAATCATCTTCCCGAGCCACGATCATCTACTGTCTTCGTCAAGTAAGTGACCTGATGACTAGCGCTCATTATCCAATCCATAGATTCTCCATCAGTTTTGATCTGTCGGGTGGTTTTACCTTCTTTAGCCATCGCTTGATTACTCATGAGTGAAATGCTGGCGATCGCAACGCATATCCCCATGCCCATCAACTGTTGAAATGACTTAGAGCAGAATCCGTTCATGAGTTTTCTCCTTAGCTACATCGAACTTAGTGACACGAAAGGCTGATCAATAAGGTCACTGAAACATTGGAGAACATACCGGACTCTCCAATCACCAACTATTTCTGGCATCCGAACCTCTATACCGATCCAAGTGAACGGAGAACTAGGGCACACTCCACTCCATCACATTCCCGAATCAACGGGGATGCAGCATCAATTCAAACGATCACTTGTGTCAGTAGATAGTCACAATGGCTTGCCTATCAATACGGAAAGCGAACGCGCTTTCTAGATAAGGCATAACCTCTCAAAACATCCCTCAACCCGGTATGTACAGGATTAGAGAAATATTTCTCTGAGTGTTTTTGAGAACGCTCTCTCAAACTTCGATCGTTTTTGCTCAATCGTTTTTGAGGGGGGTTCGTCGGCTGTAGTGGCCGTTTCAGTTATTTCCAATAAAATTCATCGTTTCCTTTTCTACCAGGGGGGAGAAACCCCCTTACTCTCTAGTTGCCGACGAGCTGATCTAATGAGTAAACCTGGAAAGTCAGTCTCCATGATCGTTTTCAGGCTTTTCTCTTGGCTTTCTAGCCCCCTATCGATTAGGTTTAGTCAGCTCAAAATTAGACGTTAGTCGAACATTTTACTTAAGCTCCTGAGTCGCCAGCTTGGCGAAAACACGAATTTCCAACTCTGAGAAGAATATTTTTATCAACCTGTTTGTCACCTGAATAAAGCTCGAAAACGTTTATTTCGAGCGCCATGCGAGCCAGACAGACAAATTTATCTTATGCGCATTAATTTCTGATCTGCTATCGCACTCGATTATCTCTTCAGTGATGTTGAAAGTCGCCAATCTAAACATCCACCGTCTCCATGGGGGATTCACCCCTCTAGTCATCCTTCATCGCAATTACTAAGCTCGAATCAATTCCGCAAAACAAAGATTGATTCCTTAAAGAGCTAGTCAATAAAGCCTTTGAAGCAGCATTATTGCTGCTTACTTCAAGTATGAAGCACGTCGAACGCTTAGCTGTTAGATGTTCTTTCAGATGTTCTTTGTTCGTTCGACCGTCTCTAAACATCAATCTCTGTCATTGGACTCGTACACTTGTCTGGTTTTCTCTCATGTCTCTCAAATCAATTCTACTCGTTACTGGCCTTGCGTTACTACTCCCTGTTTCAACGACCGTTTCCAACCTTATTCCTTTTGAAGGATCGGCTTTCTCTAATTTTCACTTTCATTACTCAGATTCACTAGGAGTAGCAGTATGCTTACCTGTTTTTGATCATTTTTCCGGCTCTTTTTGTCTTACCTGGAAAAGCAATACGCTCTCGCCGTGTGTTCTATTCGGCACTCAATTTTCAACGGCTGCTTGCATCGATTTACAGAAATCCTTTCCTTCATTTCTTTGAAGGTTTCCCTCACGACTTATCTATTCGCTTCTCTACATCTTGGTGCTTTACTTATGAAACTCTCGTTCTTCCTTACATCATGTACCGTCGCTGTATTTTCCCTTTTGCTGGCTTCTTCAACGGCGATCGCCACTCCGTTCGATGACAGTTGGGACTTTGTGTGTGAATGGGACTGTGGCACAGCTGAGTTTGAGCCCGAATATGGCGGACATACCGTTCATGGCTACTCGTCCACCTTTTTTGATACGCTGCCGTCTTCCGAAGAAGAAGCTAAGCAGTGGGCCTATCGAGATTTCTGGATCCCGGCTGGCTGTCAGTCCCTCTCATCTTTCTTTGCTCGTACCGTCTGCCTGGATACGGCCTTCCTTCACGGAGTGAGCGACTGGCTCAATTTCTGGTCTCTCTTTCAATTTCACCCCGATGATCACCTGGCCTGTCATGTTATCGCGGAACGGGCCGCCGCCCGTGACCCCAACTCTCCTTACATTAACGGTTGGGCAAATCGAGACGCTGCCTTGGCCTCCATCGGCAACTGCAATCTCTAGAGAAAGTAGAGAATAAATTTGGCTGCATCCCATACATCCCGTACAATTACACTAAAGTTACGCTAAATTAGACGGATAGGAAACGGCTTTCCTGAGTGCTTCGCAAGGGGGTGGATGCCCGTGGATGCAAGAGCAGACACGACTTCTCCACACAATGCACTCGGGATGGCGATCGCCATCTCTTGAGCTGTAGAGGATCGGACGTATGGGACGGCCAGTTGCCAAAAAGTGTAAGCACTGTAGTACGCTCTCGATTGAAGAGGCAAAGGAACTTCATGGGCCATCGGGGGATAACTGTTGGAATCCTGCCACGTGTCATCGGCGGCGATCGCACTATCGCCATCGAGAGGATGTCAACCGGACTCGGCGACGGGTTCGGCGACATGCGAAAAAAGCAGAATTAAGTCAGGAGGGCAATGAGTCAGGCTATCGGGACATCACCCTCGACATCACCGTCGATACTCAGCCCTATGCAGCCGTTCTTGTGCTGTATCGCCAAACCAAACAGTCTCCCGTCCATGCGATCGCCGCTGAAGTCTGGCAGGGCGCACAACGAGTAGGAGGAATCGCCCCCGTCCACTGCATGGGCATGCGGGGCAACCACGTCACCCAACACATTCAGACGATGCTCTCGGCCATCAACAGTGAGTTTGGCGTCACGCGGTTTGAGGATGTGATTAAAGAGAAAAAGGTTGAAGAGTGCCCGATTCGGGATTGTCCCGTGCGGGGCGATCGCCCCTTCATCGAAGAAGAGGACTAAATCTGGCAGTCCCATCAATTTAGCTGAATAATATCGTCCTGAGAATCGATCTGCTGGTTCTCGCGATGACCCTGCACCCACAGCAGGGTCGTCACTAACAGAACAGAAAACAATCGCAAATTCAGCAGCTTCGGCCATAGCGGCACCTGAAGCGTTGACAATCGCACTGGAGGTTCGACGAGTCCCTGGTTAAGATAACCGAGTACGTAAGCTGCATTGGGCGCATCCAGATCTAACGGATGAATCCCTGTCAGGAGAAATACAATCGTGCGTCCCACTGCATACAGATCCGATTGGGGAACCGTGCGTCCCGTCACTTGTTCTGGCGCAGTGCATACCCAAGAGCATCAACCAGCGCTTGAAATCCTTTGCGAGTTAGTTCAGTGGGTGTCATATTCTACACCTCAAGATAAATTCAGGTTGGCATTTATAGCAGACTCGCCGTGAACTCCTCCCTATGATGATAAGAGAGAAAGCCGAGAACTCTGTTTCACCATTCAAGATTGTCATCATTAAGAATGAGGGAACCTGCTTACTAAGGGCAATAAGAGCAAAGCTCTCGTGACCGAACGCCCTTCTCCTCCCGCCTCAATCTCTCATTGCCGCATTAAAAAGCTCCCTCAGACCACATGGATCTGAAGGAGCATCACACAGGAGCATTGTCATCGTTAGGCGGAGGCGATCGCTGCTCTGCGACTGGGGCGTTTGCGCTCCGACTTTTTCTTGAGGCCGACTGCTTGGGCTTCATTGCTGTCTGAGCCGAATTGTCCGCGCACGACTTCCTTCATTGCCAAAACCGCCTTGTGAAAATCCCATTCTGCTTGACGCTTGGCATCTACCGCAGCTTTGTATGCGGCTTGCTGTTCTATCTCGGCTTGCTGTTGAGCAATCATCGTTTGATACGCATTTTGCAACACCTCACGAGACGCATCTGGACGATTGGACATATAGTCTTTGACGTAGCTGAGGCCGTTGAATGAGTCAACGTCTTGCCTCAAGGTTGGAGCGGGAAGATTTCGGTTGGTCTGGGAAGAAGGCATGGCGCACTCCTAAGAAAGTATTTACTCGTTGAGTGTGCCCAATGTAACGCACGGGCTAACGCCAATACGGATGCAACACAACATTTTCTGCTGACAATCAGTAGTTGAGTCCTGACAATCCATAGTTGACCGCTGACAATCGATAGTTAAGCACTGACAATCTATCGTTAGGCACTGACAATCCATAGTTGAGTGCTGACAATCCATAGTTGAGAAGCTCC
>JAYKJC010000561.1:0-4823 GCA_035285885.1 Leptolyngbyaceae cyanobacterium
GGCGACGGTGCCCACACATACATCGGCAAAATGATGAGCATAATGCCGAGTCCAATCCACAGCACCACTTTTCTTCCCCAACGGTCGATCATCCAGCCAATGGACGGACGAAAGAACAAGAGTCCCGCCGCCAGAGCGGCCACGACTAATCCGACGGGGGCGTCTTCCCATTCTTGAATGAGATACAGCGGCAGCACTGGAAATAAGACCGTCACCTGGGCAAAGTAGACCAGCATGCCGCCGCAAATGCAGACCAGCCAGAGTCGATATAGCCACTCCGGCTGAGAATCGAATGAAACGGTCAACGATCGCCCTTGAGATGCCGCCATAGTTTTTCAGAACTCATGCAAATCCTCTATATTTAGCGCATTTTTGTTGGGGGGGGACGGGCACAGCCCGTCCCCCCCCAACAAAAATGCGTAAGTCCTATCCTTTAAAGGATTAGATTGGAAGATTAGAGATGTTATGGAATTATTCTTTACAATTCACTCCATAATAAGGAGGCGGATGAAGACGAGGATTCAATCGGTGGTCTGGAGGTCACGCGTACATGACAATTAATCAGCCAATCGAGCAGCCAATTAATCAACCTATCGAGCAGCCTATCAATCAACCCTATCCTTCGCTCGAAACACAGCAGGTTCTTGGGTTACCCCTGCACCTTACGGATGATTATGCGGGGTGGGTGTTGCAACAGATGGGCGATCGCCAGGGGCTACACGTCATCACCTTAAATGCTGAGATGAGTATGCAGGCTGAGCAAGACCCCGTCCTGGCTCGTACCATTCATCAAGCCGATTTAAGCGTTCCCGACGGAGCGGGCATTGTGCTGTATTTCTGGTTACGCGGTCGCAGCATTCACCGATGTCCCGGCATCGAGCTTGCTGAGAAGATCCTGGAAGGGTGCCCCTCCAAACAGGCATCGGTTTTCTTTATCGGTGGCAAACCAGGCGTCACAGATGTCGCTGCCCAGGCGTGGAAACAGCGAGTTCCAGAATTGGCGATCGCCGGAACTCAACATGGCTATTTTTCCGACGAGGAAGAAGCCGACCTTTGCCTCACCCTCAAAGACATTCAGCCGTCGGTCATCCTGGTGGGACTCGGCGTACCCCGACAAGAATTTTGGATTGAGAAGCACCGACACCTGTGCCCACACTCGACCTGGATTGGAGTGGGCGGCAGTTTTGACATCTGGGCAGGTATCAAAGAGCGTGCGCCTGAATGGTTTTGCAACAATCACTTAGAGTGGATGTATCGCCTCTATCAAGAACCCTGGCGCTGGCGGCGCATGCTCGCCCTGCCCAAATTTGCCTGGAAAGCCATGAAGGCTTCAAGAACGGGTTGACATCGTCGAGGCTTGCTCAGGTTCAGAATCACCATTCGTCATCGAATCTGAATCCCTGGCCCTTGAATCCCTAAGTGCTGAATCCTGAGAGGCTTCTAAAGATTTAGACGGGGCTAGGTGATGCAACACCTCAATGAAATCGCTGATGCCTTGAAATTTTTGGTACACGGAGGCAAAGCGAATGTACGCCACTTCATTCAGGTCACGTAACCGCTGGAGAACGAGTTCTCCAATCTCCGCACTCGGAACTTCTCGAATGGCCCGCTGCTGTAGCTCGGCCTCGATTTCATCGACCAGATTTTCTTGCTGAATAAACGGTACTCCAGTTTTCTCGCAGGCTCGTGCAATTCCACGCAAAAGCTTAGAAGAATCGAATGACTCGCGATCGCCATTACGCTTCAGCACGGTCACTGGAACAAATTCAATCCGTTCGTAGGTTGTAAATCGCCGCTTGCAGTCCAAACATTCTCGACGCCGACGGACACTTTGGCCAGCCTCGGCAGAACGCGACTCAAGAACTCGATTATGGGGAAACTGACAAAAGGGACATCGCATGAGTTATCCCGCAGGTGCATCCATCACGTCAAAAGGTTCCTCATTGTATACGCAGGATCCCAGAATTTCGCGTCTCATTCGGCGAGATTTCTTAACTTTTCTTGCTGTTCTGAGGAGGGATTCAATAGAATTCCGGATGAACGGGCAGAATAAGCCCATCCGATTCAACACTTGAAAAAAGCCTAAAGGCTGATGTAACCTCGCAAAGCGATGTTTTCCTTAGCCGTTGGATTCTCAAGCGATCGATCTAGGGCTATCGGCTCGGTTTGTTAGTTGTATCGATATGTCATTTATATTGATACAACTATAGAAGTTGGCCTCCTTTGGGGATGCCTGACCTCCAGTTTGTTTCATTAACTCGCAAAATGAAAACAAACTTAACAGACCGTTTCTGGGCTCGACAATTCCATATGCTCAAGATTCATTCGTGGACCGACGTCTGCGGCAAATCATGATAAACCGCGTCTCGGTCGGAAACTAGCGTTTTCCTGCTGGGGAACTTCAGTTCTCAAAATGGCTTTGGTTTATCTGAACAATGTGTCTGCAAGAGCAAAAGTCTCTCCGGAAGCAATCACTCTTTTTTTGAAGATGAATCTACGTGAAGATCAATCTACAAGAATTCATCAGTGGTAGCTAACGTATAAGGTGTTCCTCATCGTTGTGTGACGCGGGTCGCTGTTTCACACAAGAACCAGATATCCCTCATGAGAGAGGTATCGTCATGAGTTGAGTTTCTCCACCATGCTGGAACACAGTCGTTCACCCTGAAAATCTCATCCAGCACATGCCCTCAAACCCAGACTTCATCCCATCAATCAAGCCTGTTGATTATGGAAAAATCATCGATTATTTCCGGACATCCAACGATGTTGACAACTCAATCGTGGATCGTCTCAACATCGAACAGATGTTTGTCTTAATTGACGGAATTCTGCCCATTGAAGCGTGTTTGTACTATCAGGTTTTACCTCTATTTTTAGAGGGCAGTCGGCTCAATTTGGGGATGGTGAGTCCGGGTGATACGGCAGCAACCGATTATGTTCGTCGTATTGTCTCGTATCTCAATTATTCTCTCGTTACCCACCAAATCTCTTCAGAGGCTCTCCGATCGTCCCTAACGGCTTACTTGAGGCATAGCGATGAAACAGCCGCTAAAGCAAAGGCTGCAGCTAAACCTTCCGCTGCATCCCGTCGAGCTAAGCGATTGTCTGATCGAGAAAACGCCCCACAAAATTTCGATGCTTCTGCACAGCCAACGCTGGTGGTCGATAGTCCTGATGATCTCGACCCGTCGGACCTCAATTTTGCAGATAATGCGGCGATCGCCCCAGAGGTCGATTGGGAAGCCGACAATGTGGATACCATCACCATCGGTCTTTTTGACGAAGGCGCACCGGATTTTCAGACGGCTGACTCGCCTTCTCCGTCAGCCCCATCGACTGACCACGCCCAAGCTGATCCCACTCCTCACTCCGATCCCGCTTCCGAAGGACTTCGTTCAGATCCTGTCGATGTCATTGACGAGACGTCTTCCCCTGCGACCGCTCCTGAGGGGATAGCTTCTGATGTCATTGAAGACATAGCAGCAGAAGCATCTATCCCTGATATTCCCCACCTGGAGGATGACAACGAAGAGGAGAGTGAGCCACCGCTCTCGTCTCTTGCCGATGCAAATAACAGTGAGCCAGCGGCTCCAGCATCAGCGGAGGAGATCCTTCAACGCTCATCGGACGTTGACGCGTCAGCCGTAAATGAATCACCCGCAAATGAGTCGGCAACAACACATGATGCTCCCGCCAGCCAATCGTCCAGGCAACGATTTCTCCGATATCGTTCAGAAAAGAATGCACCATCACTGTCTACCTCCTCTGCTCCGTCTAGGGCCTCTGCTCCGTCTGGACTGTTGCGATCGCCCATCCAGTTAGAACTTGACCCCATCAGCACCTCCCTTGAGCCGTCAGAATTAGCAAAGCTCCCAGCCACAGCTTTGTTGACGGAGCTGTTAGTTCGCACGCTGGATCAAGGCATCGGACGCCTATACTTCGAGTGCCATGAGCGATCGGGTCGCATTCTGTGGAGTGAAGATGGGGTGCTGCAATCGGTCATCGAAGGGCTTTCTTCCGAGAAATTCATCCAGTTGATTGAAGCTCTGAAGGCGTTGACGAAGCTACCGATTCATCCCTCTGACAAACCCATTCAGGTTGAGTTGGAGCGACTGTATCAGCACGAACGCATTTTGCTGAGGTTTCGGTTTGTACCGACCCCGTTGGGAGAAGAAGCGACGCTCCAGGTTTTGCGAGGTGCGGCTCTGCGCTTCTATCAGCGGCAGCAATTATCAAAACTCAGTCGCGATGCCATTACCACAGCTCAAGCCCTGCAAAATAAGGTGAATGCGTTGCGCGATCGCCTCTTGGCAACCACCGACATGTCGGATAATCATTCCAATGTCTTACCAACGCTGGCTGCTATGATTGACCAGATTGAAGGACAATTAGACGATCTAGAAGACATGATGAATGGTGGCTAAAAAAGGATGGAACCCTCGCGGCTGCGAAGGTTCTAATTATAAAATTAACCCCGTAAAATTGTCGTAGGTCTAGCTTTTTCCATCGTTCTTTTTCTTAATTCAATATGCCTACAGCACTCATTACTGGCGCATCCTCTGGCATCGGCTATGCGTTTGCCCACGCCCTGGCCAGCAAAGGGATGAATCTCATCCTGGTGGCTCGTTCTGAAGACAAGCTCAATGCCCTCGCTCAGACCCTAATGGACGAATGGAAAATTGATGCACGGGCGATCGCCCAAGACCTCACCAAACCGGATGCGGCTGTCACCGTTGCCGATGCGGTGGCGGCTCAAGGTCTGACGGTCGATATGCTGATTAACAATGCAGGATTTGGGGATTATGGGGCATTTAGCGATC